>JANYCV010000073.1 GCA_025360145.1 Acidobacteriaceae bacterium | reverse complement strand
ATCAACGGCAGGCGGTAGCCGCCACGATGACGATTGAAGAAGTCATCAACGTACGGGGCCACGGCGAAAGCTAGTTAGGACAGGATACACTGGAGGAGCAACTAACAATGACCAAAGCCGATTTAATTGAAGAAGTCTCCCGCGTCGTGGAAATGACGCGCAAAGATTCGGAAGTAATAGTGGAAGCCATTTTTGACAGCATCGTCCGTTCGCTTCGCGCGGGCGATAAAATTGAGATCCGCGGATACGGCAGTTTTCGCACGCGCCAGCGCCAACCGCGCGTGGGACGTAATCCGAAAACCGGTACCCGGGTGGAAGTTCCCGCCAAGCGCATCCCTTTCTTCAAACCGAGCAAAGAGTTGAAGGACCTGGTGAATGTGTCCACTGCCGTTGTGGAACCGGTTGCTGTTCCCGACGCTCCGCCGGCAACATAACGCCTGATTGATGGATCACCTGTGGAGTCCGTGGCGCTACGGCTACGTAAGCAAGACGGGCCCTGAACGCGCGTGCATCTTCTGCGCTAAATCCGCGGCAGCCGACGACCGCAAGAATTTCATAGTTTATCGCGGAAAATACAATTTCGTTCTGTTGAATATCTTTCCGTACTCCTGCGGGCATTTGATGGTGGCACCGTATCGTCATGTGGCGACGCTGCAGGATGTGGATGCGGCAACACTCGCGGAGTTGGCCGGAATCACGCGTATGGCGGAGATGAAACTGCGGGAGGCCTACAACGCTCCGGGTTATAACATCGGCATGAACATCGGCGAGAGCGCCGGTGCGGGAATTGCGGGCCACATCCACATGCATGTGCTTCCACGGTGGAGTGGCGATGTGAATTTCATGACGGCCATCGGCGAAACCCGCGTACTTCCTGAAGACCTGACGACGACTTATGACAAGCTGCTCGCCGCGTTTGGGTCTTGATGCCCAAGCGCTTCCAGAATCGCTTCGATTAAACCGTCCACACTCGCCACCTTCGCTTCCACATGCACGCTCAAACCGTGAGCGTCCGCGGTCTTTGAAGTTACGGGCCCAATTGACGCTATGCGAACTCCGTCAAGCGCCGCCGCACCCGCTACCGCCAGCAGATTCTTCACGGTGGAGGAACTCGTAAACGTCACCCAATCGGGCTTGCGAGGCTTCCCGAAAACTTCGCGCGCGCGTTCGGCCGCGTTCTCTGGAATCACGTTGCGGTAGGCGTCCACGACGTCTACCTGTGCGCCCATCTCCCGCAACGCTTCGGGCACCACCTCGCGGGCCGCGGCCGCGCGCGGCAGCAATACCTTCGTGCCGTGCATCGAAAAGGCACGGAAGGCATCCACGACACCCTCGGCCACCGAATCGGCGGGAACGGCATCCACCTTCAGATGCAGCGCCTCTACAGCCGCGCGCGTGGCTGGACCGATGGCGCAGATCTTCGCCCGCAATGACCGCAAATCCGACCCGGAGCAATCCAGCCGGCGGAGGAAATATTCCACCGCGTTCGTGCTGGTGAAGATGAGCCAGTCGTATGTGGCCAGTGACGCGATGGCGTTGTCCAGCGCCGTGTAGTCATCGAGCGGCCGCAGCGCGATCACGGGAAGCTCCACCACATCCGCCCCCAGTGCGCGCAGCTTTCCGCTCAACTCGCCCGCCTGTTCCCGCGCCCGCGTGACCACGATCCGCTTTCCAAACAACGGCAGCTTTTCAAACCAGTTGAGTTTCTCGCGCAGACTGACCACATCGCCAATAATGATGGTGGCGGGCGGCGTAAGGTGATGCTCTTCGATCAAGGCCGGCAGCGTGCCCAGCGTCCCGACCACGGTATGCTGATCCGGCCGGGTGCCCCAGCGGACGGCCATCGCCGGCGTCTCGGGCGATCGTCCGGAAGCCAGCAGTTCACGCGTGATCCCGGCAATGAAGTGCAGTCCCATGAAGATCACCAGCGTTTCCGATGCACCTACCTTGCTCCAGTTGATGCCTTCGACGCTGTGGCCGGTCACGAACGTCACCACCGAGGTATGTTCGCGATGCGTTAGCGGCACGCCGGTATAGGCGGCGATGCCCAGCGGAGATGTCACGCCCGGCACCACTTCGTAGCGAATACCCGCCTCTGCCAGGGCCTCCACTTCTTCCCCGCCCCTCCCGAAAATGAACGGATCGCCGCCCTTCAACCGGACCACGGTGCGCCCGGCGAGCGCGCGTTCGATCATCATCGCGGTAATCTCTTCCTGTTTGTGGCTGTGGTCGGCTTTCTTCTTGCCGACATACACTCGCTCCGCCGCGGCAGGCGCGAGGTCCAGCAGCGCGTCGTTCGCCAGATGATCGAAGAGCACCGAATCCGCAAGACCGAGCACCCGTCGGCCTTTCAGAGTGATGAGCTCAGGATCGCCAGGGCCTGCTCCGACCAGGTAGACCTTGCCCGCGCCGCTCATCCGTAGACGCTCTCAAGAATGGCGCCGGCACCAGCGGCTAGAAGCCTATCCGCCATGGAAGAGCCAATGGCGAAAGCCTCGGAGGCGGGGCCTGTGATCTCCTCGCGAACCATGCGCAGGCCATCGGGCGAGATCACGATGGCGCGCAAGTGCAGCGATTGTCCCGCAATCGAACCGTAAGCGCCGATTGGCACCTGGCAGCCGCCGCCCAGCTTGGCAAGCACGGCACGCTCCGCGGTGATGGCCGCGCGCGTGGCAGGATCGTCCAGCTTCTGGCTCGCCTGCATACCGGCTCCGCCGTCTAAGCGCGTCTCAATCGCCAGCGCTCCCTGGCCCACCGCGGGACACATGGATTCAACGGGAATGAACTCGGCGATGCGGTCCGCCAAACCGAGGCGCTTTAGTCCGGCCGCCGCCAGTACGATAGCGTGGTATTCGCCGTCATCGAGCTTGCGGATGCGAGTGTCTACGTTCCCTCGAATGCCCTCGACGAGAAGGTCTGGCCGCATCGCACGCAATTGCGCGATACGGCGTAACGATCCGGTTCCAACGCGGGCGCCCGCGTGCAGTTCGTTAAGCGTGCGTCCGATTAAGACATCGCGGACGTCCTGCCGCTCCGGAGTCGAGGTGATTTCGAGCCCTTCGGGCAGCACCGTGGGCATGTCCTTCAGACTGTGTACCGCCAGATCGATCCGGGCATCCACAAGCGCTTCTTCAATTTCCTTGGTGAAGATTCCCTTGCTGCCGACTTCCTTCATGGGCACGTGCGTAATCAAATCGCCGGTGGTCTTGATGACTTCAATGCGGCACTCTTCGCCTAGCGCTTCGAGCCTGGCTTTCACATAGTTTGCCTGCCACAAGGCAAGCTTCGATCCGCGCGAACCGATTACAAGCACGTTTGCGTCTCTCCTTCCATGGGGCATTGCCGCAGTGTCCAATAAATAGACGGACCGTCCGAGTTAACCGTGTTCATCGGCGCTTATCCGCGGCCATCATTATCAGCCGCCGATTCACGCCGATTTTGGCGGGAATCACAGGATTCGATCTATCTACAAAATTCGTGGACATTACTCTAGTCAATGAGCCGGAATATTTTCCGGATGGCGTCGAGCACGGGCACGCCACCGGGGTTTCCGGCGTTCTTGCGCAACTCGGAAATAGGGCCGTGAGCGATCTTGTTGATGATGCCGCGAGTCAATGCTTCAAGCGCATCTTCCTGTTGCTGGGTAAGCGGACCCAGCCTGCTCCGCATCCGCTCCACCTCGCCTGCGCGCACGCTTTCGAGCTGCGTTTGCAAACTGACGATCATGGGAACCACTTCGCGGCCGCGCATATACGCTTCCAGCCGGTCCACCTCTTCCATCACGATCTTGTCAGCCTCGGCTGCTTCGTCCAACCGGCCGCGCAGATTGTTGTCAACCACCTTTTGCAGATCGTCAATGTCGTAAAGGAACACATTGGCAAGATCGTTGACCGCGGGTTCGATATTGCGCGGGACAGCAATATCGATCAGAAACATCGGACGGTTCTTGCGCGCATCGATGATCTTCCGCATCTGATCTTTTGTCAGAATATAGCCGGGCGCGCCGCTGGAGGTGATAACGATGTCGACCTCGGGAAGCGTGGTGTAGAGATTCTCGTAGTCGATGATCCTGCCGCGAACCAACTCGGCGACTTGCTCGGCGCGGGACCGGGTACGGTTCGCCACCAAAATCTGCGTGACACCGGAACGATAGAGGTGGCGGGCGGCCAGTTCCGACATCTTGCCCGCGCCGATCAGCATCACCTTCTTGTTTGAAAGCGAGCCGAAGATCTCGCGCGCCAGCTCGACCGCCGCGTAGCTGACGGACACCGCACTCACGCCAATCTCCGTTTCCGTTCGCACGCGCTTGGCAACGTTGAAGGCACGCGTGAGCACGGTATCGAGGAAGCCGCTGAGCGCCCCTTGCGACTTCGCCATGGAGTAGGCGGACTTCAACTGGCCCAGAATTTGCGGCTCGCCCACCACCATGGAATCCAGGCTCGCGGCTACCCGGAACAGATGGCGGATGGCCTCCCGCCCGCCGAAGCTGTAGACATAGGGCTGAATCCACGCCCGATCCGAGATTCGCTGCGAGGAAGTGAGAAATTCTTCAACGCAATCCTGAGGATCGACGTCCTCATCGGTGGTGACAGCGAACTCCACCCGATTGCAGGTGGAGAGAATCATCCCTTCCACCAGGCCCGGCCGCTTCCGCAATTCGGCCAGGGCGTTGGGCAGATCGCTCTCCGTGAAGGCAAGCTTTTCACGTATCGCCACCGGCGCCGTCCTGTGATTGACCCCTGTGATCCAGAGTTTCATTGGACCAGCAGGGACCGAAGCCCGATGTGCGCGACCCAAGTGGCGGCCGAGCCACAGAGGACCATGATAGCCATCACCGCCGCTTTCCGGCCCCGCCAGCCGGCGCTGACGCGGAGGAAGACCATCAACAGGCAGAAACCCCAGGTGACGAAAGAGAGAGCGATCTTCGGATCGCCGATCCATCTGGTGCCCGATTCGATGAAGGCCCAGATGCAGCCGGCGATTACCCCCAAGGTGAGCAGCACGAAGCCGAAACCCATCGATTGGGAGATGATGTCGTCTAATGTACCGAGGGGCGGAAGACGATCGAAGAAGGCGCCGGGCCGCTTGCTCTTCAACTGTTTCTCCTGCATCAGGTAGAACACCGACGCCACGGCGGTAAGCACAAGTGCCGCATAACCCAGCAGCACCAGTAGAACGTGTACGATCAGCCAGGCATCTCGCGCGGTCTTGGTGCTCCAGGAGCCAACCGGAAACTCAAGCGACCCCACCAAGGTCATAACAAACACGAGGGGAAATAGAAATACGCTCAAGCCCTGGAAGTGGTACCGCCAATAAACGAAGAGGAAGAGAACGGCGAGCACGAATCCACAGACGGCGATCGACTCGTAGAAGTTATTGACGGGGAACTGCCCCATAATCCACGCCGTTTCCGCGAGCGATACGCCATGGAGGATAACTGCGACGCAAAATGCGCCGAGCACCGCCGGGTACATGTGCGATCCGCGGCGCAAGACGGTCTGAATGGTCTGCAATAGCCCGACCGCATACAAGGCAGCCGCGGCGCGCAACCAGAAAACACTCAACTCGTGCATGAACTTACAGTATAGCGAGTTACTCCACTGCCTCCTTGCACTTCTTCTTTGGTTGGCGGGAGTTTACAGTTTCGGAGCAAGTCTTTCCTGCGGAATGATTTGCAGACAGTGCCCGGTATGACCCAAACGGATCGCAGAGGCGAATCGCTGGAGGCCGGGGAGGGCTAGGCACTATGCTTAACGGCTAACCTGTAAACTCCCGGTTTCCCGAAACCCGGAATACGGGACAGGCTCTGAATAAGGGGAGCTGGGTATGTGCTTGACTCAAGTGGGTACGGTCCCGCAGCGTTTCGCGAGGCTGGCGCATTGGCGCCTTCGTCTCGCTTCCAGCAGCGGGACGCGGGCGTCCCGCGCCGGCCAGGGGGCCCGCCCCACCTGGGCCGCTGCCGTTGTAATTATCTGAGTCAAGCTCATACCCAGCTACGGGGAATCAGCAAAGTATTGCGCGCGCCGCACTGTGGATTAGTGCTTTGCCGGAACTTGTAGCACTAACGCTATCGAGGGCGATGGAGCTTTCCGGCTACCCACTTCAGTCTCCGCTGAAATGTCATAGGTGCCAGCCGCTGCTTCCGGGCTCGCCTCAAGCGAAACCGTTACCTGCGATCCCTGCCGTCCCAGCATCTTGTACTGCACACCGTCCGGAAGATCCAGTAGCCTGAACGAAGCGCTCTCCGGTATGTTCTCCGCTGTAAGTTCTATCGTCGCGGGCTTTCCGCGCTCCAGGCGCAGCGTGCGCACGCCGGTTGACAACTGAGGCGCGAATGGCTGCACCACTGTCATCGTAATCGCGGGCACCGGGCGGCGGATGAAATTCCACAAATCAAGAAGTGGGCCTTGCATCATGGTGGCGTGCGCCTCCACTCGCTTCCCGGCAGTATCTCCAGCCGCCGCTCCGTATACGGAGATAGGATAGACGCCGTCCGGGATCGCCGCCGAAGCGTTGATCGCAAGGGCCATCTCGGGAATGATCATGTCCGCGCCGTCCGCGTTCGGCTCAAAAAGCTGGTCCGCCCTGAATCGGCCACGCGGTGCTGTCACCCCTGGGGGAAGCCCCTCAAACCATATCTCAATTTCCCCCTCGAAGCCGGTCTCCCGAATCAAGTGCACTTTTATTTCCGAGGTGCCGCCCGGAGTAATGGTGAAATTCTCCGGAGTAGTGAACAGTTGAAAACCGGGACGCTCATTGCGAATCTTGAGGCAATATTCAAATCCCGGTCCGCCGCGGCGAACACGGTCCCGGAGTTCCAACACCAATGGGCCATCTTGTTTTGGAGTGAAGAAGAGGCTGCTGTCCGGATTGCCCAGCAAGGTCCCTTGGCCTGCCACCACGTCGTCATTTTCCGCGAGCTTGTTGCCGGAGGCGTCCCGCAGCGTCAATACGGAGTCCAGGTAAGGCACGCCCAACTGCGCGGCGATGGTCAAGAAGTGAAGAGGCTTTCCTGCGCGGCCTTCGATGCGGAAGACGTCCTTCTCACCGGGTTTGGCGAGTGCTCCATTGATAGAGATCGGCGCTGAGGCCAGCGTCGATTTCACCGCGGCGGTTTCGTCCAGTAGCGGCTCATCCACCACGTTGATATTGAGACCCGACGCAAATCCTTTGGCCCCGGACGCCCAAAGTTTCCAAAGTCCAGGCTTCGCTGTTGCGGGAACCGGGAATACCACCTCCGCTGATTCGGATGTCCGGTGTTTAACGCGTCCCTCTATCCGGACTTGTTGCGAGCTGAAAGAGGGATCTTGACGGAAATGAATTGGCATCGTGTACGGGTAAGTCATCCGCGCATATTCGGCCTGTCTAAGTTCCGTTAGATAGACCTTTTGGATGGAATCCAGACCACTCCCCCGCAGCCGCATCACGGCCTCGGATCCTGTCCGAACCGCCATGGGATATGTGCTTTTGATCGAGGGCAGCGCGGAAATTCTCAGGACATAAGAACAGCTCTTGCCGAAGTTGAACCCGCGAGGGCCGCGGTATTGATCCAACTTGACGTAGTAAACTCCGGCAGCGGAAAAAGTGTATTCGATGAGTGGATTCTCGTTGTAGTCGTCCCGGTCATCATTGAAGCCGATCTGTTTTCCGGACACATCCATCAAAATCATGCGCGCTTCGACGGATGATCCGTCCTCAATCGACCGCAGATCGAACACCCACCGTTCCCCTTTATTAACCTGAAACGAATAGATGTCGATATCCGGAGCGCCGTCCAATTTTCCCTGCACTTCCACAGGCAACGACGGAAGCCTTTGCGCCTGATCCAGCTTGTTGTTGGGCTCTATCTCCCTGGGAGAGGGAAACTGGCCAACATTGAAGATAGCCGAATTCGAAGGCCCGTCCAGAGTCATCACACGGAGCGTGTGAGCTCCCAAGGCCGCGGCACCAGAGATTCGTACATCTCCCGTTACCTTGACTGGACCGGCCTGCGAGGTTTTTTGATCCCAAACCAGATCCTGCGAATCGAACTCCACGCTTGTGACATTCGAGAACCGCTTTCCCAGAATTTCCAGGGAGACCGTCGTTCCAGCCTGTCCGCCTAGGGGAAAAACACGAACAAGCTCGGGAGGGTGCGCCTCTCCCAGAGCGACGCCCATGGAAATAAGAACGGCGAGACCGGAGGCCGTCAGCTTCACGAAAGGACTTCCTTTATTGGCACTCCGTCCTTGACAATCCGAACCGGACGCCCGTTGGCGCGGTACTCCTTGTCAAAGTCGATCCCCAGAATCTTGTAGACGGTTGCCGCGAAATCTTCAATCGTAACGGGCCTGTCCGTAGGCTCGCCGGCTTGTTTGTCGGTCTTGCCCAGCACCACCCCGCCCGCCACACCGGCGCCTGCCAGAGCAACTGAGGAAGCGCGAGGCCAATGGTCGCGCCCGCCAGAGAAGTTAATCTTGGGTGTACGGCCGAAATCGCCGATCACGATTACGAGCGTATTGGCGAGCAGGCCACGCTGCTCCAAATCCTCCAGCAGCGCCGGAAACGCCTGATCGAACTCCGTCATCAGCGGCTTCGTGCGCTTCTCGTGCTCCGTGTGGGTGTCGTAACCGCCGTGGAAGACGGTGGCGAGCCGCACTCCGGACTCGATTAGGCGGCGCGCCAGAAGGCAGCCCTGTCCTACTCCGGTGCGGCCATAAGCGTCCCGGATTTTGTCCGGTTCCGAGCCGATGTCGAACGCCTTTCGGGCCGCAGGCGACGCGATCAGGTCATACGCCTTTTGGTAGAACTCGTCCATGCTCTCAAGCAGAGGCGATTGTTCCGCTTCCCTAAAATCGCGATCGAGTTTAGCTAACAAGCCCTTTCGGGCGATCACCTCATCGTAGGTGACACCCGATGGAAGCGTCAGATCTTTCACCGAAAACGTCTTGGTATTCGGGTCGCCCGCGACGAAAGGATCGTAGGATGGTCCGAGAAAACCCGCATCGGCGGCTAGATCCTTTTCCGGAATCACGACAAACGGAGGCAGCCCGTTTTGTGGGCCCCGCTCCTTTGAGATAACGGCTCCGTAACTCGGCTGCAGTATGTCGTTCCGCGGCTTTGTGCCGCTGAAGATATATTGGCGCGCGCGCTCATGAATCGCCTCGTCGGAGTGGATCGAACGTATCACTGCGAAGCGGTGGAGGCTTTTCGCGGTGCGCGGCAAAAGGCCCGAAAAGTGAATTCCGGGGACGGAGGTCTGAACCGATCCGAAGGAGCCTTTGATATCCGAGGGTGCGTCCGGTTTCGGATCGAACGTATCCAATTGGCTCGCACCGCCATTTTGGAACAGGACGATGCACGCACGCTCGCTTCGCTGCTTTTCCCCTGCCAGCAGCGTGTGCAGATTGAGCCCTCCTAAAGCCAGGCTACCCATCCGAATGAAATCTCTCCGCTGCATGGTTTTCCGCCCCCTCATGGTTAACTTGAAATTCCTTGGAGTTCAGCACTGTCCAGAGGACTCCGCCGAGCGCCGCTCGCCGGGAACGCCCTGCCGCCATCTCCGACTCAATGAATTCTCTTACCGCGCTAAGTTCCCTACTGGAAGCGGAGCGCGCGTAGGAGCCTAGATACATTGCTTCGACAATTCGATCGTCGGACCAGCCATCCTTGATCCAGGCCCCCAGCACGTTATCCGGCGCATCCACCTTTTTCCGCACGGTGTCGCCATTGATCATATGAAGCGCCTGGCTCAGGGTTGGCGTTTTAGAGCGTTCGCAA
>JANYCV010000046.1 GCA_025360145.1 Acidobacteriaceae bacterium | reverse complement strand
GATTGCTGGAGAACTTCTGGGACACGCTGTATCCGGAACTGGAAGACGGCGAGAGTGAACTACGGGCGTCCCCGTTGGAGTGGGTAGGCTCGCGTTTAGATGAAGTTGTGCGGCGTACACCGCTCACAAAGAGCGGATACGGGTATTTTAAGCACAAAGAGTCGCGCGCTGTCGGCTACGAAGAGCAGGCAAACGAGAGCCAGAGCCGAGCAGAGGCGCGGGCGGCAGCCATTGCGGAAGGCAAACTGGCGCCGGAGGACTTCGACAAGGATTTCGAAGCCACGCCACGCGAGTTCTACGTTAAAGCCGTCTCGGATCTTGATGCGAATCTGGAACAGCTTGATGAGCTTGCTCCGATTTGCGAAGAGAAGTTCGGTGAGTTCAACCCGTCGTTTAGTAAACTGCGCACCGCGTTGGAAGAAGTTCGCCACACGGCGAACAGTCTGCTTTTAAAGAAATCCGGCGGTGCGACCGTGGCGGCGCCGGCTGACGAAGCATCCGAACCGGAGCCGGAAGCCACACAGTGGGCCGCACAGAGCCATTCGTATGAAACGCCAGCGCCCCGGCTCGTTGCGAGAAAAGTTACAAGCGCCGAACCGGTGGATAGGGAAGACGCGGTTTCCAGGATTATCGCGGTGGCCGCTTATCTGCGCCGCGAAGAACCATACAGTCCGGTTCCATTTCTACTATTGCGTGGGCTGCGATTTGGTGAGCTTCGTGCGGCCGGCGCAACGCTGGACTCAAGTGTTCTGGACTCCCCGCCCACTGACATCCGGCAGACGCTGAAGAGATTGGCGAACGAAGGCGTGTGGTCCGAGCTGCTGGAAACCGCGGAAGTTGCAATGGGTAATGCGTGCGGGCGGGGTTGGCTCGACTTGCAGCGCCACGTGGTTCGCGCCTGCGAGGAGATGGGCAGTTATTACGACTCCATCGCAACTGCGGTGAAATCGGAAGTGCGCGCTTTAGTGGGCGATTACCCGGACCTGCCGTTGGCCACTCTGAATGACGACACGCCGGCGGCGAACAGCGAGACCCAGGCGTGGCTGAAGACAATTCAGCCGGAAGCGGCGGAATCGGCTGCTGCAGTGTACGCGCCCGCGCCGGTCTATCAGCAGGAACCTTCCGAGGAGTTAGGATCACCGGACATAGATTCCTTTGTGCTGGCGATGAACGCCGCGAAAGCGGGCCGCAGCCAGGAGGCAATCGAGATCCTGAGCGCTGAAGTCTCCCATCAGAATTCCGGCCGCGGAAAGTTTCAGCGCAGAATACAGCTTTCTCAGCTCTGCATGACGATCGGCCACGACGCAATCTCGAAGTCGATACTGGAAGAGCTGGTGCAGATGATCGACCGCCATCAACTGGAACAGTGGGAATCGCCCGAGATGGTGGCACACGCATTATCGATGCTGTACGGGTGCATGCAAAAGCTGAACGGAGATCCGGTGGAGAAGCAAAAACTCTACGCGCGGATCTGCCGGCTGGATCCAATGCAGGCGCTGGGTCATACAAGGTAGCGATGGCTCGCGTCGAATCAGATTCGGTAGTAACACTCTCTATTCTCGACCGGCTTCTCGACAATGACCCGGCGAACCGCAATGAGGCCGCGCTTTCCCGTTCGCAATCGGTGCGTCTGCTGAAGGCGTCATTGCGGCGCGACCTGGAATGGCTGCTGAACACGCGCCGGATTGCCGACGACATTTTGGATGATTACCCCGACCTCGCAAAATCCGTCTACGGCTTCGGGCTCCCGGATTTCACGTCATTCAGCTTCGGGAACGTGAAGGACAGGGCGCGGTTGTTGAGAGCGCTGGAGAGCGCGATCCGCAATTTCGAGCCGAGGCTGATATCGGTAAAAGTGGTTCCGGTTGAAACCTCAACGGAAAGCGGATTGAAGAAGCTGCTGCGATTCCAGATTGAAGGACTGCTCAAGATGGCCCCTGCGCCAGAACGCGTTTCCTTCGACACAGTGCTCCAGTTGACCACCGGCGAATACCAGGTAAAGGGAGACGCCAGTGCGTGACGAGTTACTGCTGTACTACAACAACGAACTGACTTACCTCCGCCAGTTGGGGGCCGAGTTTGGCGATAAATATCCGAAGATTGCCTCACGGCTGGTTTTAGAGCCCGATAAATGCGACGACCCGCACGTGGAGCGGTTGCTCGAATCGTTCGCATTCCTGGCGGCCCGCGTCCACCTCAAAATCGACGATGAGTTTCCGGAGATTACCGAAGCTCTGTTGAGCATTTTGTATCCGCACTACATCCGGCCGATTCCGTCCACCTCCATCGTGCAGTTCCACCTGGACCCGGAGCAGGGCAAGGCCTCGACCGGGATGAACGTTAAGCGGGAGTCGGTGCTCTATTCGAAGCCGATCGGCGGTGTGCCGTGCAAATTCCGGACCAGCTATGACACTACGTTGTGGCCGCTCGCGGTATCCGCGGCCGAGTGGAAAACACCGGACCGGTTGGTGCCGCCGATGCGAGCCCCGGAAGCCGCGGCGGCGCTGCGTTTAGAATTGAAGTGTTTTCCCGACGTGGAGCTTGCAAAGCTGGGAATGTCCTCACTGCGGTTTTACTTGAATGGTGAGAGCAACCTGGTCAATACTCTTTACGAAATGCTCTGCTGCAACTGCATGCAGATATGGGTGCGCGACCCGACGCCGCGCTCGCGCATCCGGCCGGTGATGCTTCCTGCTTCGGCGTTGCGGCCGGTCGGGTTTGACGAGGAAGACGGAGTTCTGCCGTACCCTCGCCGGTCCTTTGTGGGATACCGGTTGCTGCAGGAGTACTTCACGTTCCCGGAGAAATTCTTTTTCATGGATCTTACGGGCCTCGAAGAGGTCTGGAGTGCCGGATTTAAGGATCGCGCCGAAATCGTTTTCCTGATGTCCCCCTACGACCAGAACCAGCGCAAGCAGATGCTGGAAGTCGGGGTGAGCGCGAAGACATTTAAATTAGGGTGCACGCCTATCGTCAATCTTTTCCAGCAGACGGCCGAGCCTATTCTGCTGGATCAGCGCAAATTCGAATATCCGATCGTTCCGGACGTGAGGCGGCCGAACGCGACCGAAATTTTTTCTGTCGACGAAGTGGTGAGCATCAACCCGCAAACTCGCGAGACGATGCGGTTTGAACCGTTCTACTCCTATCGCCACGCGGCCATCCGAGAAAACAGACAGACCTTCTGGATGGCGAAACGCCGCGCCTCCACGCGGAAGAACGACGACGGGACGGAAGTGTACATGTCGCTGGTAGATCTTTCGTCGCGGCCAATACATCCAGACACGGATACGCTGACCATCCGGACCACATGCACGAATCGCGATCTGCCCAGCCGGCTTCCTTTCGGAAACGAGGCCGGAGACTTTGAGCTGGAAGCGGTAACCGGCATTAACCGGATTGTGGCGCTGATGAAGCCGACGGAAACGTTGCGGCCGCCAGTAGGCAGGAGTGTTCTCTGGAGGCTGATCTCGCACCTGTCGTTGAACTATCTTTCGCTGGTGGAAGAAGGGCGCGACGCGCTGCAGGAGATTCTGAAGCTTTATAACTTCAGCGACTCGCAGTATTCGGCCAAGCAGGTGGATGGCATTGTGGAACTGAAGAGCAAAAAGCATTTTGCGCGGGTGGTTTCCGAAAACGGGATTACCTTCGCTCGCGGAACGCGCGTCGAAATTCAGTTCGATGAAGAACAGTTCGTCGGTGGAGGCGTCTTTCTTTTTGCCAGCGTACTGGAACGGTTTCTTTCGCTGTACGTTACTTTGAACAGCTTCAGCCAACTCGTCGCTACGACTAAGCAGCGGAAGGAGGTAATGAAGGAATGGCCCCCCAGAGCGGGAAAGAAGATACTTCTCTAGCTGTCTTTCCCGGCAAGTTCGACCGGCTGGAGCGGGAATTGCGGAATGATATCTGGACCTTCGATTTCTTTCAGGCAGTACGCCTGCTGGAACGGCTGCGTCCGGACCGCGATGCCGTTGGCACTTTCAGGCCGCCGTCCGGCGAAGTTGTGCGCTTTGGTGCAAACCCTTCGTTTTCGTTTCCAGCCAGCCGCATTCAGGCCCTCCAGTGGAGCGATAGTTCGGCGCCTTTCATGGTGGTGAATTTCATGGGACTCACCGGGCCCATGGGAGTTTTGCCTCTCTATTATTCCGAGCTGATACGCCAAAGAATTCGCGAGAAGGACCATACACTTAAAAATTTTTTCGACCTCTTCAACCACCGGATGATTTCGCTGTTCTATCAGGCGTGGGAAAAATACCGGTTCCAGGTAGCCTATGAACGCGGCGATCGCGACCGTTTCTCTCATCATCTGCTGGACCTGATCGGCCTTGGCACTGGCCAGTTGGCCAATCGCCAGGCAGTTTCCGACGATTCCTTAATATTCTACTGTGGACTGCTGTCACTGCACACCAGATCGGCTTCGGCGATGCGGAACATCCTGATCGATTACTTTGAAGTGCCGGTGGAAATTGAACAATTTGTCGGTGCATGGTACGCGCTCGACCCCGACAATCAGTGCCGGTTCGATACCGCGGACAGCTTTTCCGAACAGCTTGGAGTGGGCGCTGTAGTGGGCGATGAGATTTGGGACCAGCAGTCCGGACTGCGGGTGACGCTGGGGCCGCTCTCGCTGCATCAGTATCTGGAATTCCTGCCGAACGGGTCCGCCTACGCGCCGCTCCAGGCTCTTGCAAAGTTTTTCGTGGGTAACCACCTGGAAATTGAAATTCAATTAGTATTGAAGCGGGAAGAAGTGCCGGCGTGCGAATTGGACGACGACCAGGCAATCGCCGGAGAGAAAGTATTGCCCCAGCTCGGCTGGGTGACCTGGGCGAAGTCCGCGCCGATGCGAAGAGACCCAGGCGACACGATTTTGAGAATCTGAACGGAAGAAAGCGAGGAAACATTGATGGGACTTAATCTAAAATCACTGATCGGGAAATTGAACGACACGGCGCGAGGGGCGATTGAAGGGGCGGCGGGGCTCTGCCTATCGCGCACACACTACGATATCGAGATCGAGCACGTCCTGATGAAACTGCTGGACGTGCAGGATTGCGATGCATCGCGGATCTTCCATCAGTTCGGCATCGATACTTCGAAGCTTTCGAAGGAACTCACGAGAAGTCTGGACAAATTGAAATCCGGGAATGCCCGCACGCCCGCCATCAGCCCGTCCGTATTGAAAATGATGACCGAAGCCTGGACGGTGGGCTCCATCGATTTCAACGCGCCGCATATTCGTACCGGCCATCTGATCCTGGCGATTCTGACCAACGATGAACTCGCGCGCATCATGCGCGACGTGAGCAAGGAGCTGCAAAAAATACCGGCGGAATCGCTGCGAAAGGATTTTCTCAGCATCGTTGCCCGGTCGCGGGAAGAAGAGCAGGCTGCCGACGCCGACGACGCCGGAGATACGCCGCCGCTCCCGCGAGCGGCTGGCGGCAAGACGCCGAATCTGGATCAGTACACCGTTAACCTCACCGAGAACGCAAAGAACGGAAAGATCGATCCTGTACTTGGACGCGATTTCGAGATCCGGCAGGTGGTGGATATCCTCACCCGGCGCAGGCAAAACAATCCAATTCTGACGGGCGAAGCCGGTGTTGGCAAGACGGCGGTTGTGGAAGGATTCGCGCTGCGGATTGTGAACGGCGACGTTCCTCCGGTGCTGCTGAAGGTGCAGGTCCGTACGCTGGATCTGGCACTGTTGCAGGCGGGAGCGGGCGTGAAAGGTGAATTTGAAAACAGGCTGAAGGGCTTGATTGCGGAAGTGAAATCATCCCCCATTCCGATCATCCTTTTCATCGATGAAGCGCACACGATGATCGGCGCCGGAGGACAGGCCGGGCAGAACGATGCAGCCAATCTGTTGAAGCCGGCTCTGGCACGCGGCGAACTGCGCACCATCGCCGCTACCACCTGGTCCGAGTACAAGAAGTTCTTTGAGAAGGATGCCGCGCTGGCACGGCGATTCCAGGTAGTGAAAGTGGAAGAGCCGAGCGAAGTGCAGTGCATGGTGATGCTGCGCGGTCTTGTATCGGCGCTGGAAAAACACCACGGCGTCCGCATCCTGGATGAAGGTGTGGCCGCGGCCGTGCGCCTCTCCCATCGCTACCTGGCAGGCCGGCAGCTTCCCGATAAAGCCGTCAGCATTCTGGATACGGCGTGCGCCCGTTTAGCTCTGGGCCAGAACTCCATGCCAGCGTCGTTAGAAGAAGCGTCGCGGCGCATTGACGATCTTGCCGTTCAGGAGCGTGTCCTTTCGCGTGAGGCCGCTGTTGGGGTGGATCACAGCGAGCGGCTCGATCTGATTGCCCTAGAGAAGGCGGAGACGGAAAAGCTGTTGAGCGATCTGAAGGTACGTTTTGACAAAGAGCGCGAATTGGTGACGAAAATCCGCGAGCTTCGCGGCAAACTTGAAGACACGGTACAGACGGCGGAAGCGGCTTCGGCAGAAGCTGCTGCCGCGCTAGCCACCGGGTCTGCTGCTCAGCCGCCCGAAACGGAAGCGTTCCGTACGGAGCTGATGGCGCTCAATGCGGAACTCGACAAACTGCAGGGCGAGGTGCCCTTGATGCGCGTTTGCGTCGACGCTCATATCATCGGCGACGTCTTGTCCGCCTGGACCGGTATCCCGGTGGGCAACATGATGAAGGATGAAATCGCCACCGTGCTTGCTCTCGAAAAACACCTTGGCTCGCGGGTTATCGGGCAGGATCATGCGCTTGAGGCCATCAGCCAGCGCATTCGCACATCGAAGGCGAATCTGGAGGATCCACACAAACCGATCGGCGTGTTTATGTTGGTGGGCCCCAGCGGCGTCGGCAAGACGGAGACGGCGCTGGCGCTGTCCGATCTGTTCTACGGCGGCGAGAAGAATCTGATCACCATCAACATGTCGGAGTTCCAGGAAGCCCATACGGTGTCGACTCTGAAGGGCTCGCCTCCCGGATACGTTGGCTACGGCGAAGGCGGAGTGTTAACGGAGGCGGTGCGGCGGCGTCCGTATTCGGTGTTGCTGCTGGACGAGTGCGAGAAAGCCCATCCGGACGTTTTGGAACTGTTCTTCCAGGTCTTCGATAAGGGCAGCATGGAAGACGGCGAAGGACGCGAAATCGACTTCAAGAATACGATCATCATTCTGACATCGAACGCCGCGACGGATATCATGATGAAGTTGGTGGCCGATCCGGAGACCATGCCGAGCGCGGCGGGAATTGTTACGGCGATGAAGCCCGAATTGAACAAGATTTTCAAGCCGGCATTTCTTGGGCGCCTGGTCGTCATTCCGTACTTTCCGGTGCGCGATGAAACGTTGAAGACCATCATCAAGCTGAAGCTGCGAAAGATTCAGAAGCGGATCTTCGAGAACCACAAGATCGAACTCAACTACGATCCGCAACTGGTGGAAGAGGTAGCGAAGCGTTGTACGGAAGTGGAAAGCGGCGCTCGAAACGTAGACAACATACTGACCAACACGCTGCTGCCGGAAGTCTCGAAGACGTTGCTGGGCCAGTTGGCCGAAGGAGTGAAACCGACGTCCATTCACGTCAGCGTCGGCGAAGACGGATCGTTCGTATATGCCTGAAACGCGGCTGCAATCGGTGAAATCGGGAGGGGTATATGGGCGGTAAGACCGGCCACGGAACACATCCGAGGACCCCTCCTCAGATCTTCGCTGTGCCCCAGGCATTCAAGGACAATCTGAAGGATTTCCAAGACGTTACTTACCGGACCGAACTACCGGTAGTACTACACGTAACGCTCTTCAAGGTGGTTTTTGTGAAGGACGCGGATGTGCCCCTGACCGCTTGGATCTCGAAGGCGGAAGCGGTTCTGGCACAGCATAATTTTTCGCTTAATTTCCATCCGGGGACCAAGGTTCCCATACCGCTGCAATTCAACGGCGGAAAGCTGAATTTGGGAACGGATATTGCGGAGCTGCGGCAGGCGGCACATAGCACCTTTCAGGACAACGCCGCGCCGCCCCGGCTGCCGATTATCATTTGCGAATTTTCGGATGCATTGCGCCAGGGCACCGCCGGGGAGACCCAGATTAACCGGCAGAATCCGCCGAACGGACGGGTGGTACTGGCCGATGGCACGGCGTGGCTGCCTTTTGTGCTGCTACCTTCCGGAGATCCCGTGGCGGATAACGCGACCATGGTCCATGAGATAGCGCACGCGTGCATGCTGGGGCATAATACGTCCGGGGGCGACCACCTCAATATTCTGGACGATACCCCTAACGTAGACCGGACAAAGGTCAGCCGGAACAGGATCAATAAGTTTCAAATTAGAGAGATGGCTAAAGCCTACTTCGCCTTGCCAAAAGTCGTCGTCAAGTAAGGTCGTCAAGGAAAGTCGTCGAGTAACGTGGTTAGGTAAGGTAGTGAAGTAGGGTAGCACTGGGAGCAAGGAAGGTCGACTTCGATGCCAGAAATTGTCACGCAGGATAACCGGTTTATTTACGTTGAGACGCCACTTGGAAAGGATAAGCTACTGCTGTTGTCCTTTTCCGGATACGAGGAGATCTCAAGGTTGTTCACTTTTCAGCTTGAGATGCTCTCCTTGGACTTCAATATCAACTTCGCGGATATTGTGGGAAAGAACGTCACGTTTGGCCTGCCTGGCGACCCTGACGGAAACATGCGCTACTTCAACGGTTTCGTCACCAGGTTTTCGCAGGCTCCGGGCTTTGCAGGCTATGCGCGCTACCAGGCCGAAGTGTCTCCGATGCTCTGGTTTCTGACGAGGGTAGCCGACTGCCGGATCTTTCAGAACAAGACGGTACCGGATATCATCAAGCAGGTTTTTGCCGACAACAAACTCCGCGACTTTCAGGATGAGACCCAAGGCAGTTACCGCGAATGGGAATACTGCACGCAATACCGGGAATCGGCCTGTAACTTCGTAATGCGCCTGATGGAGCAAGAGGGCATTTTCTTTTACTTCAAGCACGAGAACGGAAAACATACGCTGATCATGGCGGACCATTCGTCCTCGAACAAAGCTTGTCCAATCAAGTCTGAGTTCCGTTACGAGGAGAATACCGGAGCCGGGGTGAATAAGGATGAGGACATGATCGGCACCTGGAGGCTGGATCACAGCATCCGTCCCGGCAAGTATTCAATAAACGATTTCAATTTCAAGACTCCGCTGCTGGATC
Source organism: Acidobacteriaceae bacterium (assembly GCA_025360145.1). Classification (GTDB taxonomy): domain Bacteria; phylum Acidobacteriota; class Terriglobia; order Bryobacterales; family Bryobacteraceae; genus JANXXV01. The sequence goes on along the minus strand of JANYCV010000046.1, from coordinate 11,008 downwards.
TGACTGCGAACGCAAGCGGCCATGTAAGTGAGGGCGGAAACACAAATTTTGAAGTGTTCGACTATCCAGGCGAGTACGACACGAAAGCGGAGGGAGAGTCGTATGCCGGCGTAAGAATGGATGAGGAGGAGGCCCCTCACGCGGTGGCCACTGGTTCCGGCAACGCCCGCCCGTTCTGCGCCGGCTTCAAATTTGAGATCAAGGAACATCTTCGCCGCGACCAGAATGGATCGTACCTGCTGACTTCGGTGCACCACGACGCCTATGAAGGCGGCACCTACCCGGGGTTGAACGGAGGGGAGGAGGAAGCGCTGTATTCGAACACATTTACCTGCATCCCCATTGCTGTGCCGTTTCGTCCGCAGCGCCAGACATCGCGGCCCCAAATGCAGGGGACGCAAACCGCGTTTGTCGTTGGCCCCAAAGGTGAGGAGATCTATGTCGACAAATATGGCCGGGTGAAAGTTCAATTCCATTGGGACCGGCTAGGCAAATATGACGAGAAGAGTTCCTGCTGGATTCGCGTTTCCCATTTGTGGGCAGGAAAAGGGTGGGGTGCGATTTACACGCCACGCATCGGGCAGGAGGTGATCGTCGATTTTCTGGAAGGCGACCCCGACCGGCCGATTATCACCGGCCGCGTGTACAACGCGGAGTCCATGCCGCCGTACAAACTTCCGGATGAGATGACGAAGAGCACCATCAAGTCTTACAGCACGAAAGGAGGCGGCGGGTTCAATGAATTCCGGTTTGAAGATAAGAAGGGCAAGGAACAGATCTTCCTGCATGCCGAAAAGGATCAGCACGACCGCATCAAGAACGACCGGCTGACCTTCATCGGTCGCGACACGCACATGATTGTGTGGCGCGATCAACTGGAGAAAGTAAAACGGGATAAACATCTGCAGGTGACCGGCGATCAGAACGAAAAGGTCGGCGGTACGGTTTCGCTAAGCGCCGGCTGCGACCAGCAAGTGAAGGTCAAAATGAACCATGCGCTGGAAGCGGGTATGGAAATTCATCTCAAGGCCGGCACGAATATGGTGCTGGAATCCGGGACGAGCCTGACCCTGAAAGTTGGCGGCAACTTCATCAATATCAATCCGGGCGGCGTGTTCATCAAGGGCACCATGGTGATGATCAATAGCGGCGGCGCGGCCGGCAGCGGTTCGGGCTCACAACCGGCGGCGCCGAAGGATCCGTTGGAAGCCGACGATGCCAATCCGGGAGAGAAGCCCGAGGTGCCGCCGTCGAAAGCGCCACCCGCGGCAAACACTTACAGCCCCGGCGCGATAGTGATGAAACAGGCAGCGGAGTCGGGTGCGCCGTTCTGCGAGATATGACCGGAGCACTGATACTGGCCCGTGAGGCCAGACGACAAAAAAAGAATTGATCGAAATGAAAAACAATATACAGATGATCGGCCCCGAATTATTCGGAGAGCCAGGCGTAAATGCATTTGTCCTGCTGGATGGCGCTTCCGTTCCCGGCCTGGTGCAGTTGTTGCATCGGTGCAGCCCTCAATACGAGTGCCTCTATCGCGGGGAACTGAAGCCCGACATCGCGGAGGTTGCGCCTTACCTCGTCCAGTTGGAAGTGGATACGGAGTTTACGGATCTGGTGCTGAACCAGGGCTGGGGGAAACATTGGGGCGTCTTCGCGTTGACGCCGGAGGACCTTTTCGCCATGCGGCAGCACTTGCGCAGGTTCCTGACCGTGCATGACAGCGCCGGAAAGCCGATGCTGTTTCGTTACTACGATCCCCGCGTGATGAGCATCTATTTACCCAGCTGCAAGCCGGACGAAGTGAAGGCAATTTTCGGCCCTGTTTCCAGGTACTTCATGGAATCGGACGGACCGGACGCGGCGCTCTCGTTCCAACACAAAGACGGTTCGCTGGTGCAAAAGAAAGTGCCCCTGACAGAGGTTCAGGGAAGTAAATAAGGAAGCCATATGCCAACTGGTCCCGCCGCGAGAATTACCGACAACGTGGTACACCCCCTGCCCCCGGTATTGACGCCCGGCCCTGGGAGCCTGAATGTGCTGATCGGGATGCTGCCCGCTTGGCGCGGAATCCCAGCCGCGGCCGCCGGCGGGATTATGGCGGCGAAGAATGCGGCCGATATTGCGCTTAAGGCGGCCGCTGCCGCCACGCTGGCCGCCATGGGCACGCCGGGAGCTCCGGCGGCGAAATTAGCGGAAGAGACGTTGAAGGCCTCGACGCTTGCCAGTATGTCGTCCACGATCATGAGTGCCTCCGGTGGCGCGGACATTCATGCTTGTGTGACGCCGCTGCCCATCCCTCCTCACGGCCCCGGAGTTGTCGTCGACGGAAGTAAAACGGTAATGATCAACAACCTCCCGGCCTGCCGTCTTGGGGACACCATCGTCGAAGCTCTGGGCCCTCCGAATAAGATCGCGAAGGGCGAGATGACCGTGATCATCGGCGGCTAGCGGGAGCGAAATTCCTGGCCGCCCGGACGCCGCCGGTTAACTGCAATAGAGTCTTTTATGAATGCCAGAGCGGTAGTCCTGTTCCTGATCACCTTCGCAGCGATCGTACTTGTAGCCCTGATCGCGTTTCCGTTCTTAACGGCAATCACGGGGGCGATTGGGGTCGCCGTCGTCACGCACCATCAGCACGACTGGCTCAGGAAGAAGCTCAAAAACCAAAGCGCGGCGGCAGGCCTGATGTTGGTACTGGTGATCCTAATCCTGGTGATTCCCGCAGCGTTCGTTGTCAGCGGAGTGGCCCGCGAGATCAGCCATGCCGCCCGTTTCTTTCAAGGACCGGACTTCCAGCAGAACCTTCTCGGGCTTATGGCGCAGTATCCGAGAATTGCATCCGCGATCTACCGCATCGAACAGGAGTTCGATTTGGGAGACGTGGTTCAGCAAGGCTCTAAATTCATTGCGTCCCACGCGGGCGGTTTCCTTGGGGGCTCCGCGACTACTCTCACGCAACTGGTGCTGATGTTGTTCACGCTGTTTTTTCTGTATCGCGACCGCGAAGACTCCATCCGGATGTTGCGATCCCTGCTGCCCTTGCAGGAACACCAGAAGGGCGTTCTTCTCTCACGCATTTACGATACCCTTTACGCCACGCTGCAGGGCAGCCTCCGTATCGCTTTGATCCAGGGTACTCTGGGAGGCGCAATGTTCTGGTTGCTCGGCATCCCGGCCGCACTGCTGTGGGGCGTATTCATGAGCATCATGGCTCTAATACCGTCGCTAGGCACGTTCCTGGTTTGGATGCCCGCGGCGATTTACCTGTTTCTGAGCGGCCAGCACTGGAAATCCGCCATCCTGTTTGCGTGGGGATCTCTCGTTGTCGGAACTATCGACAATGTCCTGTATCCCACGCTGGTGGGTTCGCGATTGCAGCTCCACACGGTCGCCATCCTTTTCTCGGTTCTTGGCGCAATCGCACTGATGGGGATACCCGGAATTGTCCTGGGGCCGCTCATTTTGAATGTAGCTCTTACGCTGATTGCGTTCTGGTGGGAACGACCGCCAGTTTCAGCTAGCGCTCCGCAGCCTTAACCTCGCTAGCTAGCGAGCCCGCCTGTGATACGACCTTTCGTTTGCGCATTCAGGCTGAGGCTCTTCTGCTTAAGACTAACGCCTCCGGCCAACCGCTCCGCACGTTGGCCCTTCTGGCGGCGATGGATACCATCTTCGAGTAAGCCCTGGCCGGCTCCACGCGATTGTCCGGCCATTTCCTCAATCGAGAGACCGCGAAAAGATCGAAGCTCCCCTGTGCGTCCGTGCGTCGGGTGCATCTCCGCCAGGGTGTTTTTCGCGGCGTCCAGAGACACCAGGTATAAGTCGCGCCGGCGAGGAATGCGGATCGCTTGGTCGAGTTCCAGCGCACAGGGCACTCCGCCGTGCTTTTCGGCGATGTGAGTGCGCGGGTGATCCAGCAGAATACGCCGGATCATCTGTTCGGCGACGGCGAAAATGCGCGTGCGATTTTGCCGCTGAACGCCTTCCCGATCCACCATTTGCAGGCACGCTTGGCGTATGGCCGGATCGTTCCCGCCGAGGATATCGCTTTGTCAGTCGAGGCAATTCGCCTCGCTGGGTATGGGTTTGATTCAGGCGAGTAAGGCCTGGCGGCATTTCGTGGGGCTGGCGCATTGGCCTCCGCTTCCGGCAGCGCGACGGGGCGTCCGGCGCAGTCCAAGGGCACCGCCCCACCGGAGCGACTGCCAAAGCAATTAGCTGAGGTAAGCACATGCCCAGCTTCGCCATAAACCAGCGGCATCAGCGCTTTCAGCACCTTCTTGCCGCCGTTGGTTCAATCTACCAGCGGCTAGGTAACGCCGGGCTGAGTCTATGTCTTCGTAGCAGAGTCTATTATGAAATAAGTGGATATCGTCATTGTGGGGTGCGGATTTACTGGAAGCAGAGTTGCATCCAGATTGCTATCGACCGGCGCGCGCGTGCTGATAACGGTTCGTAATCCGGAAAATGCCGCAGCGCTAAAACGGCAAGGGGCGGAAGTTTTCGCATGGGATGCCGCCAACCCGCAGCCGCTACCCATACCGGAAGGATCCACTCTGCTGCATTCGGTTCCTTCGCTCGAAGTCTCCAGTCGGCCTACAGATCCCACGCCGGCGCTGCTGGCGGCGTTACGCGGCACCCCGTCGCGCATTGTCTACCTCTCCACCACGGGAGTCTATGGGGGCGATCGCGACGTAGACCATCACACGCCAGCCAACCCGCAAACGAGACGTGAGCAAGTCCGCGTGGATGCCGAGACTGCGGTGGCGGCCGGCCCGTGGTCCAGCCTGATTCTGCGGCCGGCCGCTATTTACGGACTTGGCAGAGGGATTCACGTTTCCATGGCGCGCGGGGAATACAAACTGGTTGGCGGAGGGCGGAATTTCGTATCGCGCATTCATGTGGACGATCTGGCATCGCAGGTGGAGGCTGGTCTGCTTTCAGGTGTAATGGGGGCGTATCCGGTTGCTGATGAACATCCCTGTTGCGCCTGGGAAATCGCCGAATTCTGCTCGCAGTTGTTGCATGTTCCCATGCCCGGGACAGTACCAGCCGAGGATGTTCACGACACGAGAAGGGCTGATCGCCGTGTCGACGGCAGCGAAATCCGGCGCCTGCTTGGAGTACCGCTGCGCTTTCCGTCGTACCATAGCGGAATTCCAGCGTCGCTGCTCCATTGAAGCGAACATTTAAACGAACCTTCAAACGCGCGGCAACAGGCGCCGGATCAGCAGCAATAGCGCGCGGCCGCCGGGCGCTACAACGAGGCCGCACGGTTCCAGAATTGCAAAGTTAAGCTGCACATTTGCAGTTCGCGGGGCAAACGCGGGCCCTGTAGCCCAGCCGCCGCCTACTCCGAAGAGTCCACGCACCCCGGCCCCCAAACTCAGGGCACGCGTTCCATCGCTGATGTTGTTCGCGCCATTCGTGTAATTAATTGCCACGTCGCCGGCACCACCGTTGATTACGAAATAGATCCCAAACGTGGCACCGGAGGGGATCAGCAGAACCGCTCCGACATCCACCGCGGTGAATCCGTCAAGGCCCAGAGTGGTAACGGCGGCATCCGATCCCAATTGAGTCCAATCGCCCAAAGTCAATTCAGAACCGCCAAACGAACCTGCTTTGTAGTGCGGAGACCGTCACCGGGTTTGCGGAAGCGCCCACGTGCACGCGCAAAGTTCCTTACAAAAGCACAGGCCCGCCACTTAGATTTGGGACGTCGAACATGTTTCCGGATTGGTAGTTATCGGCGGCGAAAGGGGTTGAAATCGTTGCGCCGGCGAGGCCGAAGGCAAGAATTAGCAGCAGACCGGAAAGACGAAATCCACGGTGCGTCAGGAGCATATGAGCAGTTCGTATGCCCAAGCGAGTTACGATCCAACAGCGAAAGTGTCAGATAGTACCGAAGTCAAATGGGGGATAGAGTTTCCGCAGTGTCCAAAGTAGCTGCCTGAAAATAGAAATCCACCTCAAGACATCGCCGGTCAGTCCGATAAGCAAATCAATGGCCGTGCAACCCCTCACTCGAACACCGCCGGTATTACTCGCGCCGCCCGAGGCCGACGACGTACTATTGCTGCGTCGACAGTTATGTTCGCTGCAACTTGCCCTGGAGTCACGGGAAACGGCCATCGGCGATCTCCGCAGCCAGACGGAGGCGATCCTTTGGTCGGTCGGGCCACAGGTATCGCTGTTCCCGCAGAACCTTCCTTGCATCGCCTATCTAAAGGATGCCGCGGGCCGTTATATCTTCGTCAATCAGCTGTGGGAGAAGGTGCACCAGAAGAGCATTGAAGGCTGGTACAAAAAGACCGACGGCGATCTGTTTGCGCCGGATCTAGCAGAGAAATATCGGCTGAACGACCTGGAAGTTTCCAGAACCGGGATTTCTACACAAACCGTTGACACGCTTTCCAACGGCCAGGAAACCACTTATTGGCTGGTCACCACCTTCCCCGTAGATACGGTTATGGGCGCGACTGGCCTAATCGGTGGCGTTGCCGTAGACATTACAGGGCGCCGGATCGCCGAGCAATCACTCCGGGATACCGAGGAGCGCTACCGGGAGCTGTTTAGCAGTGTGCTGACGGGTGTTTACCGAGCGACGCCGGAGGGCAAGGTCTTGTTGGCGAATCCTGCGATGATTCGCATGTTGGGATACGAGTCTTTCGAACAACTGGCGTCAGTGGATCTCAACGACGCCTGTCAACGAAGCCACTCCGATATCGGCTTCGATGAGATAGTGAAACGGGATGGCCGGGTTCTGGGCTTTGAGGCGATCTGGCGGCGTTGCGACGGGGTGGAGGTTCCCGTCCGCGAAACCGTGAAAGCGGTTCGCGACTCTAGCGGCGGCGTTCTCTACTATGAAGGCGTTGTCGAAGATCTTACCGAAACGCGCCGGGCTCAACTCCTCGAGAAGGATCGAAACCGCCTGCTCGAACTGGTCGCCCGCAACGAGAGTCTTTCCTCCATCTTCACCGAACTCTGCCTGTTGGTCGAGAGGCAGTTCCCGGGCCGCCTTTGCTTGGCAATGCTGCTGCGAGATGAGCATTTAGATCTGGTGGCCGGACCAAACGTTCCAATAACCTTCGCTGCCGCTCTCAGTCCGGGGCTGAAGCTTGGACCAATGGGAGGACCTTGCGGGGTCGCAATGCTTCGGGCTAAGCCGGTGATTGCGACCGACATTGAGGCGGATCCATTTTGGAGGGATTTCCGCCATCTCGCTGCCCCGCACCGCTTTAAATCCTGCTGGAGCGTGCCGATCCTGTCCAGCGACCGCAAAGCGCTGGGCACCATTGCGGTTTATCACACTGCATCCATGCAACCGTCCGGATCGGAATTGGAATTGCTCGAAATGGCAAGCCGGGTGGCAGCGATTGCACTGGAACACCGCCAGCTTCTTGCCGATCTCGAGCATCAAGCCAAGTACGACTCCCTCACGGCTCTACCAAACCGATTCCTATTTGAAGGCAGGTTGGAAACCGCGCTTGAGACCGCTCGCGACAAGACATCCCGTCTCGGCTTGCTTTCGATCGATCTTGACCGGTTCAAGGAAATCAACGATACGCTGGGGCATCGCGTCGGCGATGTGCTGCTGCGAAAAGCGTCCCACCGCCTATCCTGCTGCTCCAGAGAACTCGATACTCTGGCACGTATGGGTGGCGATGAATTCGCGCTTCTGTTGCCGGAAATCGAGACGAGGTCGGAAGCGGAAGACCGGGCTGATTCGATCCTGGCCGCGCTTCGGAAGCCGTTTCACATCGATGGATACGAGCTGTATGTCACCGCCAGCATTGGGATCAGCGCCTATCCAGGCGACGGACTCGATTCGTCCACTCTACAGCGCAACGCCGATCGGGCGATGTATCGCGCCAAGAGCCGTGGCCGCAATAATTACCATTGCTACGAAAACGAACTCGGCGCTGGAGCGCTGGAACGCCTCACCCTTGAAAGCGACATGCGCCACGCCTTGGAGCGAAACGAATTCGAACTCTTCTACCAGCCCCAAGTCGACCTGAACGGCAAACTGAAAGCCTTTGAAGCTCTAATTCGATGGAATCATCCCAAACATGGCCTTCTGTATCCGGGACATTTCATCGCCATCGCTGAAGAGAGCGGCCTCATCGTTCCCATTGGCGCCTGGGTTTTGAACCAGGCGTGCCGTCAGATGGCCGCCTGGAGACACGCGTCGCCGGATCTTCGCATCGCGGTTAACGTCTCCGCATTGCAATTCTATTACGCCGATTTTGTGGAGACCGTGCGCGAAGCCTTGGCCGAAGCCCAAATTGAGCCAAGCTGTCTGGAGATCGAACTCACCGAAACTCTGGTGATGCGGAACTACGAAGAATCGGTGCGACAGCTCGAAAGGTTGCGCGCACTGGAAATCCGTATCGCGATCGACGACTTCGGCACTGGATACTCGTGCCTTAGCAACTTGCAACGGTTGCCCGTCACTACACTGAAAATCGACAAGTCGTTCCTCACGGAGATCGAACGCAGCACCAATGCCGCGGTAGTCACGGCAATCGCTATGCTTTCTCGAAGTCTCGGCCTTTCCGTTGTGGCTGAGGGCATCGAACGGCCCGAACAGTTGGAAGTTCTGAAAACCATCGGCGTCGATCTGGTCCAAGGCTACTACCTTGGCCGGCCGCTACCGGCTGACGTTACCGAAGACCGATTTTTAAATCAATGTACCAGCTAAGCTAAATATCCGTGAGCGTTAGCGAGCGGTCCGTGCGAGTTGACATGGTTATTCAACGACGCGCCCTAAGGCCGGCAGATTCCCCGTTTACTCCCACTGATAAACGCCAGCAAGTGGCGTGTATAGTCTGAATCGCACTCCACCGCAATACGTTCCACCGCAGCCGCCAAACCCAATCCGGACCGGTACAGAATCCGATAGGCTCGCTTCAGCGCCGCCACGTCCGCCGCCGGAACGCCAGCCCGCCGCAATCCCACCAGGTTCAAGCCCTTCGGCGTGATATCGAATTCCGAATACAGGAAGTAAGGAGGAGCGTCGTTGTTCACTCTGGAGTTTCCGCCAATCATCGCCAGCCGCCCGATCTTCGAGAACTGATGGATCACCACACCGCCAGAAATAAACACCTGGTCCTCAATCTCGACGTACCCGGCAACCAGTGCGCAACTGGCAATCACCACCTGGTTCCCGATCTTTGCGTTATGCGCAATGTGGCCCGACGTCATGATGTAATTGTCGTCGCCGATTTCCGTCACCGATTCCGGCCTGGTCCCGCGCGAAACCGTATAGTGCTCCCGGATCTTATTCCGATTCCCAATCCGCAAGTAACTCCGCTGGCCTGAGAATCCCTTATCAAGCGGGTCGGTGCCCAGCACGGTACCGGCGGAGACTTCGTTGTGTTCCCCCATGCTGGTCCAGCGTTTCACGTACACATACGGCTCCAGCCGGCAGGAAGCGCCCAGTTCAACATCCGCTTCAATCACGCAATAATCCGCAATCACGCAATGCGGGCCGATCTTCGCTTCCGGATGCACGCGTGCGGTCTCAGCCACCATGGCCGAAGGGTCAATGGACATTCCTTGTATGATACGGAAGTTGAGCCACCAATACGTAAGAGAGATCGCCGGACTGCTGGATGCCGCATTTGAGGGCGATGGAGATCTTGCAATCTCCGCAGCCGCATCCATTGAATCGGCGGGACCGAATGAGATCTCCTTCATCGGAAATCGCAAGGCATTTTCGCAAGCCGGACAATCCCGAGCCGGTTGTCTCATCGTCCCGCCCGGCTTCCCCAACCCTCTCGGCCGCACCGTCATCCGCGCCGCGCAACCGCGCAGCGCATTCGCCGCTGTAGTGGCCCGCCTGCATCCGAAAACACCACCGCCCCCCGGCATCCATCCCACCGCCGTTGTCTCTCCCACTGCTGAAATTGCGCCTGGTTGCTCCATCGGCCCGCATGCGGTCATCGGTGACGGCGCACGCCTGGGGCCCGGCTGCGTCGTCGGCGCAGGCTCCGCGTTAGGCGCCCGCGTCACGCTCGGGGAAGGGTGCCTGCTTTATGCAAATGTCACTATCTATGCCGATGTAGAAATCGGCGAACGCGCGATACTGCACTCCGGCTGCGTAATCGGCGCCGACGGCTTCGGCTTCGTCTCCACGCCGCAAGGCTATGAAAAATTCCCACAGATAGGATGCGTCCGCATCGGCAACGATGTCGAGATCGGCGCCAACTCCTCGGTCGATCGCGCGGCTCTCGGCGTTACTTCCATCGGCGACGGAACAAAGCTGGACAACATGGTCCACATCGGCCACAACTGCCAGATTGGCCGCCATGTGGTCATCGCCGCGCAGACCGGCATTTCCGGAGCCGTGGTGGTCGAAGACTATGCGGTAATCGGTGGACAGGTCGGCATCGGCGACAAAGCGCGCATCGAGACTCGCGCCGTTGTGGGCTCGGGCTCCGGCATTTTGACGTCGAAAATAGTGCGCAGCGGCGAAGTAGTCTGGGGAACCCCCGCGCGCCCGCTCAAGAAATATCTCCGCCAACTGGCAGCCATCGGCCGCATCGAAGAACTGCGCGAAGAAGTGGCCGCCCTCAGGAAACAGATCAGCGAATCGCCAGCGTCACGCCCGACTGGCTCTCCACATTCCCGATCCTGATCGTTACCGGAACGGCTACGCCAGACGGAGCCTGCGCGGGGACTCGCACATTGATCTGGATCAGCCCCGCCATTCATCCGGGCGCGCCGCCCGCATAGCTAACGTCGGCGTCGAGGCCGCGTCAATGGCGAGGCGTAGGGAAGCAGACAGGTTCGGTATCGATTCCTCTATTACCTCCACAAATAGGAGACACGTACAGAATAGTCCGGTACACCCCCACTGCTTTGTTTATCAAAGTCGGTTCGTCAGAAAAATCTGTGGGTGAGTTCCGGTTCGGGCAGCTTGCCAAGTGAGTGATACAGGGCCAGTTCGGTAACTCGGAAGGTTCGGAACCCGTAGGATTTTCTCATAGTGACTTTA
>JANYCV010000044.1 GCA_025360145.1 Acidobacteriaceae bacterium | reverse complement strand
TCCTTTCTCTGGGTCGGGTACGCTAGCCGGGTACACAGATACAGTTATTTTGACCCTTCCATAGAGTATAGCAACGCAGGCGGCGGAATGATTTTGCTGAGTGGCGCTGGCTACGCGGACGGGGCGAAGCCGTGGCCCATCTTATTTTTTCGCTTTTGGCTCGATGCGTCAATCTACTTAGGCTTTGGATACGTAGAAACACTTAGGAAGGGTACGAGTCTTTATTTCCCAGTACGGGGAGTGGCGTAAGGCGCGAGGGAACGGTTGGCGTACGTTGCCCTTCGCTCAAATTCGTTGGATGGGGAGAGCGGATGAAAGCACTTATATGGTTAACCGGGGCAGCGCTTGCTGCCCTTTCGATTGGTTCAGCAGCGCCGATTGTACCGTGTGTTTCCGGCTCGTACGCGAGTTATCAGGCGCTGACGATGGGATGTTCGGTGAACGATCAGCAGTTTTCCGGCTTTCAAATATTGCCGGCGGCTACTGGATCGACTGCGATTTTACCGGGTCTGATTACCGTGAGTCCAATCACGATGGTGTTCGGGCCCGGTTTGCTGTTCACGCTGAATGCGAGCGCAAGCAATGGGCAGTCATTGGAAGCCCGGCTCGGATTCAATGTCAACCCGCTGGCTCTGGGCAACCCGATCGGCGGCAGCACGTTGACTCAAAACGGCGGTACCGCTGCACTTGACGGAGGAGTGACCGGAATTGAAATGATTTGCCTGGGAGCCGCGCTGGCGGCGGATGGCACTTGCCCAACTTCACTGGCTTCCTCTAATCCGGGGACTTTCGCACTGGATGGAATACCGCCGCAAAGCACGGATTCGGTGAGTTTTGCGGCGCAAACTCTGGTAGGCATCACCGGGGACTTCAGTGCGTTCGCGGGAACGGCGGGAACGGCCGCAGTGACAAGCTTTGGCATTCAGGCGAATGCCATTCCGGAACCGGGCACACTTGCGCTGCTGTGTCCGGCGGAAATCGGTCTGTCGTTGTGGCGCAGGAAGAAGACTATTCAAACGGGAGGATTTTAATTCATGGATAAGCTGAGAACAGGATTAGTTTTTGCTTTGTCGTTCGTTTTGGCTTCGCCTCAAGCGACATTCGCGGCGAGCCACCGGGAAGCCCCATTAACAGCACTGGATCGCGTGGCCGACATCACGGATTTTTTCTCTTTCGTGAGCTATGACGATCCAACCAAGGTCACATTTATTTTGAATGTTGATCCGCTATTAGATCCGGGTAATGGGCCTAATTACTTCCCATTCGATCCAGATATTTTGTATTCCATTAAAATCGACAACACTAATAGCGCCCTTGAGAACATTTCCTTCAATATCCGGTTTCAGACCGAAATCCGGGCCCCTGGCCTCTTCCAGGGTTTTGCGGGCGCGCTGAGCGGAATTGTAGCCCCGGCGAACTCTCCGGCCCCAATTGCACCGGGCACGCCGATTATTCCACCCGCTATCACTTCGCTTGACGGGCCCGGCTCGGCCGGCTTCAGCTTACGGCAGAGATATACGGTGACGATGGTGAAGAATGGTGTTTCAACTACTCTGACGAACGCCACCGGCAATCCGTTGTTTGCCGTTCCGACGAATATCGGACCGCGGACGATGCCAGATTATCCGGCACTTGCGCAACAGGGCATTTACAGTCTTGGCAATGGCATTCGCGTTTTTGCCGGGACGGTATACGATCCTTTTTATATCGACCTGGGGGCCGCGTTCGACACATTCAACCTGCGAGCGGGCGCATTCCCGTCCGGTATTCCCGGGGTGCTGACGCCCGCCCAGGATGCCAATGACACGTTGAACTATGCTTCCGATAACGTGTCCGGTTATAACGTCAATACCATCGCGATTGAAGTGCCCATCGCCATGCTGACGCGAACCGGCACTGTTCTGCCCGCGACGGATCCGGCTGCTACGATCGGGTCTTGGGGGACGACATCGCGACCGCAAATTACGGTTCGCAGATCTCCCGATCCAGCGCAGACCGCGGGCCAGTTCCGGCAAATCCAGCGAATGGGCAATCCGTTGATCAATGAACTGATTATCGGAACGGGCTCCAAGGATAAGTGGAGCATGAGCAATCCGGTGGACGATTCGCAATTCGCGAACTTCGCGCTCGATCCGCTTCTGGCACGCGTGCTGAATGCGGCGTATGAAGCTTTGTTTGGAGCGGGGGCGCTGCCGATTCCTACTCCGCCGAGGGTGGATCTGCTGCCGCTGGTGACCTATGCTCCTCCGATTGCTGCGGCGGGCACTCCAGCCGGGCCGATCGCGGACATGCTGCGATTGAATGTGGGAGTACCTCCGACAGCTAGGGCTTCGCGCAGGAGGCTTGGCCTGCTGGCGGGCGACGCGGCGGGCTACCCGAATGGCCGGAGGGTCTCTGACGACGTCACCGACATTTCGCTTCGGGTGGTGGTGGGCGTTCTGGTCAACGCTCCACCGTTTAACAACCCCTCATCGGTCCACCATTTTCTCGGTGACGGTGTGAACACGAAGGACCAGCCGTATCAGGAAACCTTCCCGTATGTGGGTTTCGCGGTGAGCGGCCGGAACTCGCGTCATGTGGATCCGGGCGAACCCGGTTGCACCGGTACTTGTCCTGTAAACTAACAAGTCCACTGATGGCCGCCTGTCTTATGAACAGGCGGCCGCTTTTTCTTGCGGACCTTCCATCTATGATGACACTATTGCGATTAACAAACCCGCTACTGGCGTTGCTCTGCACCGTTTGTGCGGTGGCGCAGACCGCGGCTCCGGATGGTGCCGCGCCGTTCGTTGAAGATCGCGCTAGGGATAGCCGTGTGGCGCGGCTGAAGACGGACGACCGGATTGCCTATTTCCAGAAAGCCGCTTCATTGAAGGCGGGAAATGCGCACTATAAAGTTCTGCTCGCTGGAGCTTACGTACAAAAGATGCGGGAGACGACCGACTTCGGCTACATCGAACGGGCGTCTACTCTGGTGAATGCGGTGCTTGCGGCGGACCCTCAAAATTACGATGCCCGGCGGCTTCGCACGGAGATTCAGCTTGAGTACCATCAATTTCAAAAAGCGGTGGAATCCTCACGCGAGCTGATTCGGATGCATCCTTCCGATCCGTGGAACTGGGGAACGCTGGGCGATGCGTTGATCGAGATGGGGGATTATGAGCAAGGCGCGGATGCGTTCCAGAAAATGGCTGACCTGCGGCCCGATCTTTTCAGCTACAACCGGGCGGCGCATTACCGCTTCCTGACGAACGACCCAAACGGCGCGGTGGAAATTATGCAGCTTGCGATTCGCGCGGGCAGTTCATCGCCGGAAAACGTTGCGTGGTGCCTGGTGGAGTTGGGCAACATTCATTTCAAAACAGGCCGGTTGAATGAAGCCGGAGAGGCTTATCGTTCGGCTCTGCGCTATTTCAGCGGGTCACATGCGGCTTATGCCGGGTTGGGCAAAGTGTACGCGGCGGAGGGGAAGCTGACGGATGCGGTCGCGAGTTATGAACGCGCCAAGTCGATTACGCCGCTGCCGGATTATGCGGCCTCTCTTTCCGGTCTTTATTCCCTGTTGGGACGGAAGGCCGAGGCGGCGAAACAGATGCAGCTTGTGGACGTGATTTACAAGCTGATGCGCGCGAACAATGAAAAGATAAATCGAAATCTGTCGGTAATTTATTCGGATCACGACCGGAATCTGGAGGTCGCGCTGGAACTTGCACAGGCCGAATTGGACTTCCGGAAAGACATTTATACCTACGATGCGCTTGGCTGGGCGCTCTATAAGAACAAGAAATACGAGGATGCCGAAAAGGCTGCGGCGAAAGCAATGCTGCTGGAGACGCCAGAACCGGCCTTCTATTACCACGCGGGAATGATTGCGGCGGCGCTGGGAAAACGGGAGGACGCCCAAAAATTCCTGAACCGGGCGATGACGCTGAATGCAAAATTCGACTTGCTGCAATCTAAGATGGCCGGGGAGCTACTGGCGGCTCAGGCAATAGTTCACTGATAGGGTGGCGACGATTTCGACGGATTGCATGAAGTTGTGGCCCAGGAGGAATTCTCCATGTCCGGGTAGTGTACTTTTTTTGGCTGCTGCTGAAATTTGCGCCGGCTTCCGTGCGGTGGAACTTAAGAAAGGCGTTGTGTAGGTTTTTTTTGGCACCTTGGACTGCGATGCCTTAGTGAGGGGAATGGGATTGCGTCCATTCCCCTGGTTTTGGATTACGCGGTGCGGGCGACTTCGCTCTTGTCGTTGCCGCTGATCGCCGCTTGGGCGGCGGCGAGGCGGGCGATGGGCACACGGTAGGGCGAGCAGGACACGTAGTCCATTCCGGTGCGGTAGCAGAATTCCACCGAGCTGGGTTCGCCGCCGTGTTCGCCGCAGATGCCGACTTCGAGATTCGGGCGCGCGGCGCGACCCCGCTCCACTGCGAGCTGGATCAACTGGCCAACGCCTTCCTGGTCGAGTACGGCGAAAGGATCTTCCCTGAAGATCTTGAGATCCATGTAGGCTTTCTGGAACTTCGAATAATCGTCGCGCGAAAGGCCCATTGTGGTCTGCGTCAGATCGTTGGTACCGAAGCTGAAGAATTCCGCCTCGGTGGCCACCTTATCGGCAGTCAGCGCGGCGCGCGGGATTTCGATCATTGTCCCGATCAGGTACTTGACCTTCACCCCGGCTTTGCCAAGCACTTCCTTGGCGACGGCTTCGACGATGTCCTTCTGATTTTTGAATTCAGCGACACTGCCGATGAGCGGGATCATCACTTCGGGGATGACC
>JANYCV010000037.1 GCA_025360145.1 Acidobacteriaceae bacterium | reverse complement strand
AACTACACGGAGCGTGGCATCCTATTGGCCCATGGCTACTTCGCCGACTTCGCCGTGGACGACGCCACCGACCTTGTCGCCATTCCACCCGCGTTGATCGAGTTCGGCGTCCTGATCGAACCACTCAGCGTAGTGGAAAAGGCCATACAAACCGCGCTTCGATTCCATGAGCCGGGCGCGTCGTCCGCCATCGTACTCGGAGCCGGGACCATCGGCATTCTGGCCGCACTCGCTTTACAACTGCGGGCCATCGACGTAACTGTAGTCTCCATAGAGCCCGAAACCAGCCCGCGCGCAGCGCTCGTCAGGCAAGCCGGTATTCGCTACACCAATTCGCTGACCGCCGCCAAAGCCGACATTGTGATCGAAGCCACCGGCGTTCCCTCCGCCGCATTGCAGGCACTGGGAATGCTGGCGCCCCTCGGTACAATGATCGCTCTGGGCGCCTGCGTCGCCGAAGGCCGCATTTCATTCCTAGACCTCGTAGTCCACAACCAGACGGTAGCCGGCAGCGTCAATGCCAGTCCCGAATCGTTCACCCAGGCCGTTCAGGATTTGCCACGCTTCCCGGCTGCAACTCTCCGCGCCATGATCCGTCGCGTGCCGTTCCGCGATTTCGAAAATTCCATCCTGGGTGCGCCGGATTCTCACCCCAAATTGGTCCACGCTCTTTGAGACTTTGCCTCCGGCTAGTACACTAAATACTTGATGAGTCCTTTTTTCCGGCAGGCAATCTGCAACGAAGTTTTCAAAGACTGGCAATTTGACGATGCCTGCAAGGCGATTCGTGCCGCCGGCTACACCGGCATCGAAATAGCGCCGTTCACGCTGGCCGAAGATCCCGCCACCATTACTCCCGCCGAGCGCACGGAGTACAAGCAGACGATGGCAGGCGAAGGCCTGACCTTCGTTGGTCTTCACTGGCTGATGGCTTCGCCCAAAGGGCTCCACGTCACCACGCCGGACCCGGCCGTCAGGGAGCGGAGCTGGCTCCACGTCCGCAATCTGGTGGACCTCAGTGCCGATCTGGGACCGGATTCCATTCTGGTCTTCGGCTCCCCGTTCCAGCGCGCCAGCACCGGCGGGCTCACCCGTGAAGAGGCCACGCGGCACTACGTGGAAGGTCTGGCGGCCGTCGCGCCGCATGCCGAAGAACGCGGAGTCACAATCCTGATGGAAGCCCTTCCCGCCGGCCAGTGCGATGTAGTGCAGACGCTGGACGAAGCGGCATCGCTGGTTCGCGAGATTGGCAGCCCCGCCATCCGGACCATGTACGACAGCCACAATGCGGTGGATGAACTGGAACCGCACGAAGTCCTGGTCGATCGTCACTTCGACGTCATTCGCCACGTCCACGTCAATGAACTGGACGGCAAACATCCACGCTTGGGCGGCTTCGATTTCAAACCCGTTTTCGCCACACTGAAGCAGCGCGATTACAAAGGTTGGATCTCGCTCGAAGCCTTCGATTTCACCCTGGGCGCTGAGCGAATCGCTTACGAGTCGTTGCGCTACCTGGAATCCGAAATCGCGCGGCTCGATGTATGAAAGGCAAAATCGTAGTGACTGGAGGCGCGGGCTTCATCGGATCGGCGTTGGTCCGCGCGGTGTTAAATGCCGGTGCTGAACACGTCACGGTCATCGATAATCTTTTGAGTGGAACTGAGAAGAACCTGGCTGAAGTGGGTTCTCGCGTCGATTTCCATAACACCGATATCCGCGACCTCGATGCCGTGAAGCAGGCGATCGCGGGCGCGGACACGGTGTTTCATCTGGCTGCGATCCCTTCGGTGCCGAAGTCCATCGACGACCCGATTCCCTCGCACGATGTCAATGCCAACGGCACGTTCAACGTCTATCTTGCGGCTGCGCAATCCGGCGTCCGCCGCGTAGTTTACGCCGCGTCGTCGTCGGCCTACGGTGATACTAAAGTGCTGCCGAAGGTGGAGACCATGGCCCCGATGCCGAAATCCCCCTACGCCGTGCAGAAGCTGTTGGGCGAACATTACGCCGCCGCTTTCCATTCCTGCTTCCAACTCGAAACCGTCTCGCTCCGTTTCTTCAACGTTTACGGGCCGCGCCAGGACCCATCCAGCGCCTATTCCGGCGTGTTGTCGCTTTTCATGAAGTCGGTAGTCTCCGGCAACGCACCCACTATTTTCGGCGACGGCGGCGTCACGCGTGACTTCACATATGTAGAGGATGTGACCGCGCTGTTGCTGAAAGCTGCGTCCGCGCCGGGCGTTTCCGGCAACGTTTACAACGCGGGAAACGGCAACCGCTACACGCTAAATGAAGTTTGGGACACGCTTCAGAAGATCGCGGGTGTGCGCATTCCGGCAAGCTACGGCCCGCCCCGCGCCGGGGACGTCCGTGATTCTCAGGCCGACACCACAGCCGCTGTTCGCGACCTGAAGCACAGCCCAACGTTTACTCTCGAGCAGGGGCTCCGCCTGACACTGGATTGGTATCGCAAGGATCTTGCTACTACGTCAGCGGCGGGTTAGCAGATTCTTGTACATCCGGAAGAATTTCGCAACATCCAGATCCAGCATCACTTCAACGGCCGTCGCCTCGGGCGCCAGTTTCCGGTCTAACTCGCGTACCGCGCCGTAGTTTTTACCGAAGTTGCTTTCCACATCCAGGTAAAGTTTCTCCGACCTGGTAACAAAGCTGGGATCGATCAGATAGCCCGCCGCCAGACAATCCCAGATATACCCGGTGGCGCCGGGCTTCTTCAGGAACTCCGGATAGTGGTTGCCCAGCGAGTCTTTGAACATCTCGGTGACCGGAGTCTTAACCGCCACAATCTCATCGAACATCGCCCGCGTCATCACCGCGTGGTTGCAGATGTCCAGTCCGAACATCACCTTGCGGGGGATCTTCGACCGCAGCACAACCTGCGCAGCCTCCGGATCGAACCAGAAATTCACCTCGGCGTACGCTGTCACGTTCCCCGGCACGTGGACATTGCCGCCCATGAAAACAATCTGCCTGATCTTCGTTTCCAGATCCGGCCGCAAGCGCAGCGCCATCGCGATGTTGGTCATCGGGCCGATGGCGAATACCGTCACCGTTCCTGGATTCCTTTCGATGGTCCGCACCAGGAAATCCACCGCGTTGCCGCGCTGAACCCGTGCGGCCCCTGAGTCGGCGGTAAACGGCCGTCCAAACGCGGCGATGTATGCAAGCGGTCCCCATTGGCGGGCTTCTTCCTTTGCCATCGCCAGAGTGTGAACCAGCGGGGCCTGCGCGCCAAGGTAGAGCGGAACATCGGTGCGATGGATGGCTTTGAGGGTCTTCCACATAAAGCCGGCGCCCTCCGCGGCCCAGGCATTTCCCGCCACCATCGTCATCCCCAGAATCTGGACCTTCTCCGGACTCCGCAGCAGCATCACCGCCGCGTGTCCATCGTCTGTGAAGCGAAGCGGATCGGTATCGAAGACAATCTTTTCCGCAGACGCGGCTTGCATCACTACACATACCCCGGCCGCCATTAGAATCAGTCGCGTCATTGCTAAACTAGGAACACCACTCCCGAATGCCGGTCCTCCAATCCCCTTTACTCGCCGCCCTTCCGTGGCTTACCCATGGCTTCGGAGTCAGGAGTTCAGAGAACTGGATTCCAGCATATACGAACCTCAAGCAAATCCACTCGAGTAAGGTAATCGTTGCAGACGGACGCCGCGGCAACTTGGAAGAAGGGGATGCCTTGATCACCAGCGAAGCTGGAAACTGGATTGGCATACGTACCGCCGACTGCGTGCCGATACTCATCGCCGATCCGGAATATCGCGTGGCAGCGGCGATTCACGCCGGTTGGCGCGGGACAGTGGCGTCCATCGTCACATACGTCGTCGAAAGGATGACACAGGAGTTCCGCAGCAACCCTGGCCGGCTACTAGTGGCAATCGGACCTGCCATCGGTCCATGTTGTTTCGAAGTGGGACCCGAAGTAGCACAACAGTTCCATTCGAGCGCGCGAACCATCGATCTGGCTACCGCCAACTCGCAACGGTTGATCGACGCGGGAGTTGCATCGGGTCACATCGAAGTCATGCGTCTCTGCACTTTTTGTAACGGTCCGGGCCAATTCCACTCTTTCCGCCGCGACAAAGAACAGTCCGGCCGGATGGTCTCTGCAATCTGTATCGGATTCGGAGATAAAAAAAGCGCGGGCGGTGAGCCCGCGCTTTAAGAGATAGAAGAAAACAGCCTGAATCATTCCGCGCGAAGCGCAGTAGAGGACTTAAGCGGCGTTTACCAGCAGATCGTCAAACGATTCGGATCCATCTTCCTGAGCCTTGTCGGCTGCCTCTTGGCACTGGATGCAGTACGGCGTCCACGGTACGGCTGCGACGCGCCTGGGGCTGATGTCTTCATCGCAGTGTACACAAACACCAAACGATCCATCTTTAATGCGGCGCAATGCGGCACGAACGTTCCGCAGCAGGTTCGATTCGCGATCGAGATTGCGAATGGCTAACTCACGCTCCGCGGCATTCTGCACTTCATCCAGCGCATCCGGACTCTTCTCAATCGTGATTCCATCCCGATTGCGAAGCACTCCCACTAGCTCTGCCTGTCTGCTCTCCAAAATTTC
>JANYCV010000617.1 GCA_025360145.1 Acidobacteriaceae bacterium | reverse complement strand
CCTTGCGAGCGTTATTTAGAAAAGCTTCCTGGATGTTCTGCTGTACCAGCTTTTCCATGTCCATTCCTCCGGCCTCTTCGGGTCTTACCGATTCAATTCTATATCAAGCAACGTTCTTGCAAGTGTAACAGCTTTTCGGCACGATCCAGAAATATTTTGAGCAAGTTATCATACAAGCTCGCCATGCAAGCGCCGCTCCAGAATGTGAAAGTCCTCGACTTCAGCCACGCCCTTGCGGGCCCCTACTGCACATTGCTGCTTGGAGGCTATGGGGCCACCGTCTACAAGCTGGAATCGCCGGTTGGCGACATGGGACGGGGCTGGGGACCGCCTTACTCGGATTCGCAAGCATCCTACTTTCTGGGCATCAACGCAGGCAAGAAAGGCATCTGCATCGATCTCAAGAAACCGGAAGGCCGCGAACTTTGTCTGGACCTGATTGGGAAGGCTGATGTACTGGTGGAGAATTTCAGGGTGGGAACCATGGACCGGTTGGGCTTCGGTTTCGAGCAAGTCCATCAGTTGAATCCAAGATTGGTCTATTGCTCGATCTCCGGCTATGGACAGGACGGGCCATCGCGCGATCAGCCAGCCATGGACCTCATTCTGCAAGCGGCCAGCGGACTGATCAGCGTCACTGGAACGGAAAGTGGAGAGACAGTTCGCTGCGGACACTCGGTGGCGGATATCACCGCCGGTATGTTCGCGGTAATCGGCATCTTGATGGGGCTCCGCACGCGCGATCAAACCGGCGTTGGCCAGTATATCGATATTTCGATGTTCGATTCCATGATTTCCGCCATGGCGTCGAACTTTGCTAACTACCTGGGGTCCGGCAGGGTGCCTGGCCCGCTCGGTACTTCATTCCCTTCCATTGTTCCGTACCGCACCTTCGCTACTGCCGACCGTGACATCGCCGTCGCCGTTGGCAGCGAGAAAATATGGACGGATTTCTGTGTGGCAATCGAACGTCCCGGCATGACGGCTCATTCCGATTACGCGGCGAACGCGGACCGCGTGAAGAATCGAAAAGTTCTTGAGCCCCTTCTGGCGGAGATTTTCCTGACGGACACCGCGGCGAACTGGACTACCCGATTATTATCCGCAGGCGTGCCGTCTTCACCAGTGCGTACGCTCGATGAGGTGTACCTTGACCCGCAAGCGGCGGTTCGCCGGATGTTTCCGCAAGCAGGCCCAATTCCCATCACTGGACTGCCAATCAAGATGGAGTCCGCGCCTGGCGCCGCACGCTCCACGGCGCCGCGATTGGGCGAGCATACGCGTGAAGTGTTAGTGGATGTTCTGGGCTGCGACGAACATCTTATCCAGAGCCTGCTGAAAAGCGGTATCATCCGTGAAGCAAAAGAATAGGAGACCAACCAATATGCCCGCAACTCAGAATCTAGCCCATCACACGAAATGGGATCCACCGTTCCACTTTTTTATCGCTCCGGTATTCGTTATTAATGCGATCTGCTCGATCGTCAATCTCGTCCGGCAACCATCGCTGGAGTTGGGATGGACAATGGTAGTCGCCTTTGGCCTGGTTTTCATGGCGTTTAAGGTACGCCTGAATTCTTTGAAAGTTCAGGACCGGGTGATCCGGCTGGAAGAGAGGCTCCGCTTATCCGGCCTTCTGCCGGAACCTCTGCGCTCCCGCATTGGTGAGCTTACTGAAAGGCAACTGATCTCGCTCCGCTTTGCCTCCGACGCTGAAATTCCCGGTCTCGTTGCGCTGACGTTTTCGAATCAGCTCTCGCCGGCTGACATTAAGAAGTCCATCGTCAACTGGCGCGCCGACCATTTCCGCGTCTGACTCCATGTAGGATACTAACCATGCCTTACGACGAAATTCTCTATCAGGTTGAGAGCCGCGTGGCTACTATCACTCTCAACCGGCCTGACAAACTCAACGCCTGGACCATGCACATGGAAGAAGAGTTCGGCCAAGCCATACGCGAGGCCGCTTCCGATGAGCAGGTGCGTGTCGTGATTGTGACCGGGGCCGGCCGCGGTTTCTGCGCTGGTGCGGATATGAGTCTGCTGGCTGCGGTGGTGGAGAAGGGCGGGGAAGCGCGGAACCTTGGGAAACACCAACGTAAGCACTCGTGGCTGCTGGAGGTTCCGAAGCCGATCATAGCGGCAATCAACGGACCGGCTGTCGGCCTGGGGCTGGTGATCCCTCTCTTTTGTGACATTCGCTTTGCGGCGGAGGGCGCGAAATTCAACACCATCTTTGCCAAACGCGGGCTGGTTGCCGAGTATGGAATGGCGTGGATGCTGCCCCGGATTGTTGGATTGGCGAATTCCGCGGATCTGCTGTTTTCCTCCCGTACTATCGACGCAGCGGAAGCGCAGCGGCTCGGTCTGGTCAATCGCGTGTTTCCGCAGGAGGGTTTCCTGGACGCAGTGAAGGCGTATGCCGCGGAGATGGCTACGTCCGTCTCACCGCGTTCATTGCGCATCATGAAGAACCAACTCTACAAATCACAGGCGCAGTCTTTGAACGAGGCCGTGGATCTGGCTACGCAGGAGATGTTCGGCAGCTTTGGCACCGAGGACTTCAAGGAAGGGGTAGCGCATTTCATGGAGAAACGCCCCGCGGCGTTCACTGGAAAGTAGATGAGCTTCGATTATTCGCCCCGCGTTCAGGAACTCCGCCGGTTGTTGCTCGGCTTCATGGACGAGCATATCTATCCGAACGAAGCCGTCTTTTACCAGCAGGTAAACGAAGGCGATCGATGGCAACCCACCGCGATTGTGGAAGAACTAAAGCGAAAGGCGAAGGCCGCCGGACTGTGGAATCTCTTCCTGCCCGAAGCTGAATATGGCGCGGGGTTGAGCAATTTAGAGTATGCGCATCTCTGCGAGATCATGGGCCGTTCGAGCATTGCCCCGGAGGCGTTCAATTGTTCCGCGCCCGACACCGGAAATATGGAAGTTCTGGTGCGCTACGGAACGGACGAGCAGAAGCAGCGCTGGCTGTTACCGCTGCTGAATGGGGAAATTCGCTCCTGCTTTTGCATGACCGAGCCCGGCGTTGCCTCCTCCGATGCGACGAACATCCAGGCAAGTATTGTTCGCGATGGCGGCGACTACGTGATCAACGGCCATAAATGGTGGAGTTCCGGTGCAGGCGATCAGCGCTGCAAGATTTCGATCTTCATGGGCAAGACTGACACCACGGCCGAGCGGCATAAGCAGCAGTCGATGGTCCTGGTTCCGCTGGATACACCGGGTATTACGATCAAGCGGATGTTGACGGTGTTCGGTTACGATCACGCGCCGCACGGCCACGGCGAGATTCTGTTCGAGAACGTGCGAGTGCCGGCGTCGAACATTTTGTTGGGGGAGGGGCGCGGATTTGAAATTGCGCAAGGCCGCCTGGGACCCGGACGCATCCATCACTGCATGCGCTTGATTGGGCAGGCGGAGCGAGCGCTGGGATCCATGTGCCGGCGCGTGAAATCGCGCGTGGCGTTCGGCAAGCCAATCGCGGAGCAGGGGACGATCCTGGCGGACATTGCAGATTCGCGCATCGAGATTGAACAGGCCCGTTTGCTGACGCTGAAAGCGGCGCACATGATGGATACGGTGGGGAATAAGGCCGCGCGCGCTGAAATCGCGATGATCAAGGTGGTGGCGCCAAATCTCGCGCTGCGGGTGATTGACCGAGCGATTCAGGCTCACGGTGGCGCAGGGGTTTGTCAGGACTTTGAACTTGCTGCAATGTGGGCGAATTCCCGAACTCTCCGGCTGGCGGATGGACCGGACGAAGTGCATCGCCAGTCCATTGCCAAGTTGGAATTTAAAAAGTATCAGGGCTAAGTGACACCTTCCGTTGGT
>JANYCV010000611.1 GCA_025360145.1 Acidobacteriaceae bacterium | reverse complement strand
TTCAACTATATCGATCCGGCGACGAGCCAGCCGGGGGCGTTCTTGCGGAGCGCGATCAACCCGGAGAGCGGCACCGTTTCCTACACGTACAACAGTGTGGGACTGGTAGCCACGAAAACGGACGCCAATGGCAACGTGCTGACGTATTCCTACGATGCTTATAACCGGCTGTATCAGGTGCTGCAAGGCGCGGGCGTGCTGCGGACGTTTTACTACGGCTTAAATCCGTTTGACGGAACGTTCTCGAACTACGCACTGGGGCGGCTGGCGGCGGTGCAGTATGCGCCGATATTGAACGGCGCGACCCAGTTCATCGACATGTACAACTATAATATTCCGGGGCAGGTGGTGACCAAGCGGTTGCAGTTCAACCAGACGGTGGCGTGGCCGGGAGGAGGCTCGGTGCAGACGCTGAACCTGGATGCTGGTTACACCTACGACAACGAAGGTACGGTGACGGGGATGTCGTATCCGGCGACGGTGCAGGCTTCGGCGGATTATATTCCGGTGAGGCAGAACATTCCTGGGCCGTCGTATGCGTACTCGCTGGACACGATGCACCGGGCTACTGGAATGACGGATCAGAGCAGTGCGGTGGTGGTGAACGGCGTGCAGTATGGGGCGGCGAACGAGTTGTTGTCGATGAGCTATGCGGGTATAAGCGAGAGCCGGACCTACAACAGCATGTTCCAGATGACGGCGATGACGGTGGACGGGCAGACGACCCAGTACACGTTCCCGGCGGCGGGGCAGAACAGCGGGAAGATCTCGTTGCGCAAGGATGTGCAGAGCGGGGAGGAAGTGCAGTACAGCTACGACTCGCTAAACCGGTTGATTGCGGCGAGCACGAAGGCGGCTTCGGACGCGGTGACGACCCCGTGGGGGCAAGGATTTGGCTACGATGGATTCGGGAGCCTGACGGCGAAGACGGTTACCAAGGGGAGTGCGCCGGTGATGACGTTGAATGTGAATCCGTCGACGAACCGGATCACGGGTCAGAGCTACGATGCCAACGGAAATCTGCTGTCGCTGCCGGCCGGCGGGACGGCGACGTATGACGCGGAGAACCGGTTGGTGGCGGTGCCGGGTGCGACGTATGGCTATGACGGGGCGAATAAGCGGATCTGGCGGTGGACGGGTTCGGTGGACGGCTACGGGTATGGCAACGCGAGCGGGTTGCAACTGTATTTGTACGGCCTGGACGGGAAGCAGTTGGGGACGTACGTGACGAGTATTAACACAAACAACCAAGTAGCTATGACGCCGCTGCTGCTGGATTCGGTGGGGACGCTGAATGTGTACTTCCGTGGGAAGAAGGTTGGGACAGGGCAGCCCTGTGCGCTGTTGGCGTTCCGGCAGGATCGGCTGGGGTCGAGTGTGAAGACGTATCCGTATGGGGAAGAGAAGGTAGCGAATGGGGTGGATGGGTGGAAGTTTGCCACTTATCTGAGGGATACGGCTACTAATTTGGACTATGCGGATCAGCGGTTCTATGCGAATACGCAGGGGAGGTTTATGAGCCCGGATCCGTATGTGGCTAGTGGGAAGCAAGTGATCCGGAGAGTTGGAACCGATATGCTTATGTAGGTGGAGACCCGATTAACGGCACTGATCCCAAAGGGTTGTATTGGTGTAGCGAGTTGGATCGAAATGTAGAGTCTTCAGAAGATTGTTACGATCCATCGCTTCCGAATCGCATTCCATTTACCGGTGGTCCAACGCCGCCGACCGTAGAGGCTCAAGGGCAAACGGTAGGCCCTCTTACCTTTTACAATTAAGGAAACAGTGATCCGCAGTTTCAGAATGTGCTGACAGGTCTACTAGATTTTGTAGCGAAGAACGTCGACTCAGATTGCTCGAAGTGGCTCCTCACAGGTACCTCCGGGAACCCTCTCACTAACCAGCCATTTGAAAGCATCGCTGAGGTCGCCGATTTGCTTTACGGCCAGAACATGATCGGTTACGCAGTGGTTTTCGGTAGTGATCCCAAGGCAGTTAACAACGCGAGCACCGGTTCTGGCGTAGGTGGTTTCGCTATAGTTTTCAATTTGCGCGGTTCCACCTTTGAAAGAGGGGCTCCAAGAAGTTCTGGCGACACATTCAATAGGCAAATTACTAACATAAACCCCGGATCGCAGCGGGCCGGCCTCTTTACAATGATTCACGAATTAGCTCACTTCTTAAATGTACCTGGT
This sequence comes from Acidobacteriaceae bacterium, assembly GCA_025360145.1. Classification (GTDB taxonomy): domain Bacteria; phylum Acidobacteriota; class Terriglobia; order Bryobacterales; family Bryobacteraceae; genus JANXXV01. The sequence continues at coordinate 5,732 of JANYCV010000611.1, read as the reverse complement.
TTTCGGAGTGATGCTAACAGCCGAAGCGCCGGCAACCTGAACAACGACGACGTGTGGAAAAACTGCCAGAAAACGATAGGTGCTGGAAAGAATCGCTAACAAACATGGGCAAAACTCTTCGAGTACTGTTTCTATTTGCTTCTGGTTGTACGACATCGACTGCTGAGGAGACAGGTTATGCATGTTTCGCTCAGATGGAGTTGCCCGGCTACCCGGATATTGTTCGATTGGCTAGGTTGACCGGCACTGCTTTGGCCGAGGTCGAGCTCGATAGTCATGCTAAGCCCATTCAGATCAACGTAAATGGACATGTCCATAAACTGCTGCGCGAGTATGTACGAGGGGTGCTATCTAGGGCGCAATATAGAGACAGTTGCTCCAAATCGAGAGTCATGCTGGTAATCCGCTTCGAACTGATAGGGGAAGATAGCGAGCTGCCGCATCTGAAGGTCTTATTAGTGTGGCCGAACACGTTCATTGTACGAGCCCGCCCCCCGGTGGTGAATGAGAGCCGATAGATCTTTCCGTTACGACGGAACTCCCTTAGATCAGCGGTACTACTCGAGTACGATCGGCAGGTTCATGACGCCGGATCCTGTGGAAGCTGCAGATCTTACCGATCCTGGATCTTGGAATCAGTATGCCTATGTAGGTGGTGATCCGATAAACTACGTTGACTCGACTGGCGAGTTCCGGATTCCAGTTATATCAGGTATAGGCAGTTTCTTCGGCCAGCTCCTCGGACTGATAAACAACGCAGGACCGTTTCCCTCCGTGAAACTTTCTCCCTTTGACCGACAGAAAGTCCACAAAGAGACTACTGACAGATGGGTTAACGAGCTTGCCCTGGCAGTTGCTGCTGCGGCCACGCGGCAAAACGAAGATCCGGATAAACCAAAAAGGTATCCCCAATACTTGGCTCCCAAACTTGGACAAGATATCTGTAGCAGAGTGGGCAAAAACCCGATATTGCGGGAAGTGACGTACGAATTGTACGACGATCGAGGCAGCTTCATGTCCGGTGTGACGATTAGGGAGGAGCTTACTGCTCTCGAAGGGTCGTTGCCCATTACGAATAATAATAGTTCCTCTCGTCCGGGCGGTTTGTATACAGATCAACTATCTTCATTGTTGGGTGGATCGAGAGTTTTGCTTCAGCGTTTCAAAGTGACAACTTTACCCGGAATCGATGACTACGTTGGTGTTATCGACATGCCTGTATTCGTCCGAGGATTTGGGGGCGACTGGGGTGTCTTGTATGTGGACATCAGGCCTGACTTAGTGACGATCCAGGGAGTCGGGGGGCCAGGATGTGGAAAATGAAAAGCATACTTCTTATTGTCTTGCTCATTGCATCCTGTGATCAGGGTGCCAGTTCTTTCACTGACAGGTATACGGACGGCGCAATCGTTAATCGCAGGCATCAGATGCTGACTGCTCCGATCATCTTTGTCGGAGTGGTTGAAGAAGCTCACCTCGTGGGAAACCCTAAACCTGCTCTGAGTGTTCAGGGATTGACCTTGCAACTGTCCCGAGCTCGGTGTCACGTTGAGATGACTCTCAGAGGAGAGGTGCCTAAAAGCTTCGAGTTTTGGTATTTTGGACCCGATCCGAGATACGGAGTGGAGGGATTTCCCAAATTCATATTGCAAGCTTCGGCGCGCGGCAGAAATTACCATGTAGCGCTTGATTAGAATGAGCACCGCTCGGAACAAGATTGGGAACATAACCGGAGCGTGGTAACACGCATCATCATCCACGCCGAAGGCGTGTGTTTTCGTGCGTGGGGGAGGGTGTGGCAATATCATCCGCGCCGCAGGCGCGCTGGGCCGACGAACGGTAGAGTTGGATTCGAAGATGAGGGAAGCGCCTATTTGGCTGTGAGCCGCTGAAGCTTGCTGCGCAGGTATCGAAAGTAGTCCGGACCGGCCTGAAGATGAAGTACCTCTTCAATGACCGGCAAGAAGTAGGCCAGCGAACGCACCGTCGCCAGAGGCGGCGCGCCCGCGGGTCTAAGGAGCCGCCGGGCGGCGGCGACAGTCAACGCGTTTTCGACCGCCTCGGCCGGCACACCGCGTTCGTGCAGTTGCGCCGCGAGTAAGCGGTCAGCGCGGCGCACGGCGCCCGAAGTGCCCGCAGTCGTTCGGTAGGCTTCGAGCACCCGGCGGACATATTCACTCCGTTCCATCAGTTCAACCTTGTGGATCGCGGATCGACGGGCCATTGATCGTCACCGTGTGGCAGTAATGCCGGACGCGGCTCAGCAACGCCTCCACCATCGGCTTGTTGCCGAGGAAGTTGTGCCACTCGTCGTAGGCGAGGTTGGTTGTAATGATGGTGGAGTGGCGGTTGTAGCGTTCCTCCATCAGCTTGAAGAAGGTGTTGGACTGTTCAGGTTTGAGATTCAAGTAACCAAATTCGTCGATCAGTAAGACGTCCAGGCGGGCCAACCGGTTGAGCAACTGGCGCGTGGAGCGATCGGCCAGCGATGCGTACATATCGTCAAACAGATCCTGCGCGCGAATGAACTGGCAGCGGTAGCCGTTCTGCAAAGCTTTGAGCAGAATCCCGCTCGCCAATCCTGTTTTGCCCATGCCCGTCGGCCCCACCAATACCAGATTCTCGTGCTTGGCAACAAAGTCGAGTTCGCCGAAGGCGCGGATCTGTTTGCGGTTGACGCCGGGCTGGCGTGACCAGGGGAATGTTTCCAGCGACCAACGCTCTGGCAGATTCGCACTTTTGATGCGCCATTCCAGTGCGTTCTCCTGCTTGTGATGCCACTGCGCGCGCAATAACCCAGCGACGAATTCCGAGTAGGAGATCTGTGCCTTATCGGCCGCGCGCAACTGTTCGTCATAAACACTCAGCGTGCGTTTGAGCTTGAGGTTCTTCAGTAGTTGTTCCAGTTCTTCAGTCATCGTTTTCAGGTTCCTTTCGAAGTAGAAAATAGTCGCGCTCAACGCGCCGCAGAATCATCCGTTCCAGCCGGTCCAGATCGTAAAGCCCATACTGGGCGGCCTCGCCGACCGCTGCCAGCAACGGCTGGCGCGGATATTCTTTGACAAGCCGCAGCAGTTGCCGCAGGGCAAACGCCACCACTTTGCGGCCCTTCGTCTTCAGCGCCGCCACATACGGCGCAAGCTCCGGCGCGGCGTCAACAATCGCTTGTTCTTCCGGATGCCGCTCGCCGCGCTTGACACCTTCCCCGCGCGGCGGCTTGTGTTCGGCCAGTGTGATCCGCTGCGGCTGCACCGTGGCGGCGCGCACATGCGTGACGATGTTGCGCGCATCGAGTTGGAACTCGATCTTGTTTTTTGTTTCGCGCACTTCCACGCGCCGTCCGATCCAAGAGACCGGAACCGAGTAGCGATTCGAGTTCACCGAAACGTATCCTTCTATGTCCACCGTGCGCTGATGCAAACGGTACACTTCGGGAATCCAAGCGGGCAGCGGTTTCAGATACGGGCGCTCAATGGCGAACAACTCGCGCGGAATGGCGCGAATGTGTTTCTTGTAAGTTGCGTTGACGCGATCGCACCACTGCCGCGCTTGCTCATTCAGCTCCTCCCAACTGGAGAACGTGCGACCCGCCAGAAAGTTATTCTCGATGAAATGGAAGGGACGCTCGACGCGCGCCGAACGATTGGCGTCACCAATCTCATGGGCCACGAAGCGGAATCCGAGACGGTCTCCGAAGACCTCCATCTCGGGCACGGGAACCATCTCGCGCCCAGTGCCGCGCAGCACCACGACGTGCGTGTTGTCAATCATCACGCGTTCCACCGAGCCGCCCATGTAACGCAGTGCGTCGGTGAGGAAAACCTTGCAGTCGAAGCGCTGGAACGTGGGATTGATCTGGAAAAACAGCATGCGCGAGTAAAACAGCACCGCCGAGGCGGTCTGCGCCTTATACTTCCTGCCGCCCACTTCGACTTCGTGCGGCGAGGTGTCGTGCTGCATCTCCTCACCGGGCTTGAAGTCATAGCGGCCCGAGGGCACAATGGGCTTTTGCCCGATCCCCTGACGGCGGCAGAAGGAGGTCAGCGCCGCATACGACAGGGTTGCCCCGTCCGCCGCTAACTCTTCATGGACTCGCACGAGATTCCCCTTGCACTTGGTCAAAAGATCGAGGATCCGTTGCCGGTAGGGTTCGGCTTTCTCCTGCCGCAGGATGGGTGGGACCGCGGCGGAGTTCGAGCGCAGCACTTTGCGCACGCTTGGGCGTGAGAGCTTCAACACACGCGCGATCTCGCGGTTGCTCACTTTCTTGGCGTTCAGTTCCAGAATCGCCGTGCGCTGCTGTTGGCTCAGCATGTTTTTCTTCCTGCTCCTTTTTCATTCGTTGCGCCATCCGATCGAGTTCGCGGCGCGTTTGCTCGATCTTTTCTTGTGCTTGTTCCACGTGATTGCCGTCCATTTCCGTCAGCGCCACGCTGATCCGCCGGCTAGCGCGTTGTACGATGGCCGCCGCCATTTCTAGATCGCGCACGAGCGCGGCGGCCTCGGTGGCGGCTGGCGTTCGCGGTTGGCGCTGCGTTTTCAGAAACAGTTCCGGAGCGGCGAGGATGCGCTCGCGCACCTGTCGCGAGCCTTCGCGCCAGGCCGTATAGAGTTGCCCGGCTTCTCGCGTGGTGCAACGATGCGCGGCAAATGCGGTGCCCATGCGCTCGCAATCGTCCACGCTGATGCGCACCACAGGTACCAGATACTTCAGGGCCAGTTGCGCCGCGATCTTTCCTTCCCGGACTTGTTGCTGGGTGGCTTCCGGTAGAAGCTCGACCAGCGCCAAACGGCGTGACACCCAACTCGTGCTGCGGTCGAAGCGGCGCGCCAACTCCTCGAGCGAGTATCCATAGCGTTCCTCCATCTCCCGCAACAGCCAGCCTTGTTCCAACGCCGTTTCCTGCTGGCTCAAACGTAGTGTCCGGTCCAGCAGCAGCGCTTCGGCTTCGCTCATCGGCCAGATCACGGCTTCCACTGTGTCGCGACCGAGTTGTTGGAACGCAGCAATGCGCTTGTAGCCATCGATCACCACATAGCGTTCGGAGTTCTCTTGGGAAACGACCACAACGATGGGCGTCTGCTGGCCGCTGTCAGCCAGCGATGCCAGCAGACGGCGCTGCCGGTGCGGCTCGCGGACTCGCAGATGCTCCCATCGGCGGTCCAGTTGGTGAAATTCCAGTTGCATCATCGCTTGTTCGGGTTTCAGTATGGCCCAAACCGGGACTGGACTTTCGCGGCGGAAGGGGAAGTGTGCCCGGAAGCCTTGCCGGATCAATAAGATAGGCCCGGAACTGGTCTTTCGCGGTCTGGACGATTAGTGCGCCCATAACCCCAATGAAATCAGCGCCTTTGGCCCCGAACTCGTCTTTCGCGAGATCCCAGGGAAGTTTGGTCAGCGGCGGGGGTAATCGCAGTGGTTCCGACGGTTGGGTTTGCGCGGCGCGCTGCTGGATCCGGTAGCCTGCGGCATAGTCCGGGTTGCGGCCGCGCCAGTTGGATTGGGTCTTTTTCCGACGGGCGGTCTGGCACTCAGGTTTGCCGCAAGCCCCTTGCCGGGTCCCTACTCGCGGGTCGGGCCGGAACCACCGGCGGCAGATCTTGCATGGTCTCTTCCGCGCATCAGGCATGGTGATTCATCGTCACCTTACCCGTCGGCCGGGAACTCAGCTACAGAGTGCCTGGGTCATTTTTGGCAAGCAGAGGGGGGTAATTCTTCCCGCGCGCCGAAG
>JANYCV010000597.1 GCA_025360145.1 Acidobacteriaceae bacterium | reverse complement strand
TTTCCGCCGATCAACCCGAAGCCGTCCGCCACGCCCTTCTGTGACGGATTACGGAGCAACGCGGAGGGCTCCCCGGCTTTGCCCTGTGCGCCGAAGGTTTGCATCCGATCAAGCTGTTTACCGGAGCGGCCAAACCAGCCGATACGCTCTTCGTTTCCGCCGATCAACCCGAAGCCGTCCGCCACGCCCTTCTGTGACGGATTACGGAACAACGCGGAGGGCTCCCCGGCATTGCCCTGTGCGCCGAAGGTTTGCATCCGATCAAGTTGTTTACCGGCGCGGCCAAACCAGCCGATACGCTCTTCTTTTCCGCCGATCAACCCGAAGCCGTCCGCCACGCCCTTCTGTGACGGATTGCGGAACAACGAAACAAACTGCCGGCTGCGGTCGTCCATTAGCGTGTGCCTACAGTTTCCGATGCGATTGCTCTTATTGTTTCCTATCTACGCGCTTTCAGTCTGGTCTCAACCGGCGGACGTTCCAGGAAGCGCCGACCCTTTTCTCTTCCGGCGCATTCCCGGATTTCAGATCGCAGAGTTTCAGGAACAGCCACAAGGCGCATTTCCATTGGAAGCCGCCGCCGCAACCGATTCGCCGGTGGAGGGCCGAAAGATTGAAATCACGTACCGCAACGGCGGACAGCCCATTTCAGCGGCCAGTATTTTCCAGCACTACCAACGGGCCGCACTCGGCCTGGGAGGGAAGGTGCTGAAGCAGTCGCCGCAGTCGGTCTCATTCACGGTGCAGGGCAAGTCCAGCGAACTGTGGCTCGCAATTGAAGCGCCGGATCCCGCGCAATACAAGTTGATTCTGGTGGAGAGGGGCACGGCCATTCCGCAAGTTACCCCGGACGACATGTTCGCCACGCTGGAGCGAGATGGGCGGGTAGCTCTGTATGTCAAATTCAACATGGACGAGTCGGTGATCAAACCCGAATCGCAGGACTTAATTTTGAAAGCCGCGGAGCTGCTGAAGCGAAGCCCGGTGCCGCGCATCAGCGCAGAGGGTCACACCGACTTCGTTGGGAATTCGGCAACGAACAAGGTTCTGTCGATAGCGCGGGCACAGGCCGTGGTTGAAGCCTTGATGAAGCTCGGTGTCGATCCGAAGCGCCTGTCTGTAACCGGCTACGGCCAGGAGCGTCCGATTGCCGATAACAAAACCGATGAAGGCCGCGCGAAGAACCGCAGAATTGAACTGGTGAATCCCCAGTTCCAGCCGAAGGCTACCTCCTCCTCCGCCCACCCAAAAGACGCCAAAGACGCGCACGACCATCCGTTGTTCCCGCGGCTGCCCAGCTACTATTTGTTTCAGGCTGAGGCGCAGGATTCCACGGACGTGATCTTCGCCACCGGCAAACCCGGCGAATCGCAGGATGTGACCGTGCATGGAAAGCGGCAGGATCTAATTTACCGCTTCGACGATCTTGGCGGCAAGCCGATGCCCGGTCAGGACCAGATTCTTAAAAGCTACGCCGATGCCGCACGCAGCGCAGGCGGCAGCATGCAGTATGAGAGTTCCAGCGCGGCCGTCTTAAAAATAGGCGAATTATGGGTTCGCATCGCGACCGCAAGCGGCGAACAGTACACCCTGACTATCGTCACGGCGCGCTGATTTCTATTTTCCGCCCAGGATCTCGCCGTGCGGTTTACCCTGCGTCATCTCTTCGAAGGTGTCTTTCAATTGCGCGGGCAGGGAATCGCCGGTCCAGTTTTTAACGCTCTCCGGAAGTTTTACCGTGGCCACTAGATCGCCGGCCTTCTTACCGCTGTCGATGGCGCTCTTGACGCCCTTCTGCAATTCCGTGAAAAAGAGGATCTGGCCATCGAACAGATCCTTCCCGCCCGGACCGCCGTGTCCCGGCAGCACGTGGTCGATCTTCAGTTTCTGCGCGGCGCGCAGCACGTTGCTCCAATTCTGGATGTTGCCCTGGGCGGTAAAATTGTATGGTCCGTTCACCAGCGCATCGCCCGTGCAGATCACCTTTTCCTTCGGCAAATAGACGAAGCCGTCGCCGCGCGTGTGCGCCCAGCCGAAGAAGTGAAACTCTACTTTGCGCTTTCCGTCGTTCAGCACGAACGGGCTCTTGTCGAAGGTCTGCTTTGGCGGTTCGGCTGTCGCCAGGTTCAGATCGGCTACATCTTTGCGCGATTTCGCCGTGGCCTGCCAGCCCTGTGGCTCATACCGTTTCAGTTCCTCACTCACGCCTTTATAGGCGAGCGTGGTGGCGCCGGCCTCTGTCCACACCGGGTTCCCGTACATGTGATCGCCGTGATGATGGGTGTCGAACACATACTTCACCGGCTTCTGCGAAACCCTCTTTGCGTCCGCCAGCGCCAGGCGCGCGCCGCTCGGGAAGTTTGCATCCACCACGATCAGATAATCCTTCATCTCGATGATGATGTTGTTGCAGTGTCCAAACTGCTTGATATCGCCTTCGCGAAACCAGACGCCCGGTACAATCTGCCGCAGGCTTCCCGGCTGCGCGTCGCTATTGATCGCAAAAAAACTGACCGCTAGCACAATTCCGAATGCAGCGCCGACGGTAACACGGTTTATCGTCATACATCCTCCAGAGATTCCGATAGTGTATCGCAACCAAGGCACGGATTTAAAGAGTTACAATAAAAGTTTCCTGGAGGATTCATGGCAGCACACCCTCGCCGCACGTCCGTGGCAGTCAATGTGGGCGGTATCAAGGTCGGCGGA
>JANYCV010000595.1 GCA_025360145.1 Acidobacteriaceae bacterium | reverse complement strand
TGCACGCGTAGGTGACGGCCACTACCAGGCCGGCGGCCGCCGGAATCGGCAGGCCGACGAAATACTTGCGGTCCGGGCGGCCAGGGTTTTTCGGGATCGGGTTGGTCTGAACGTTGAAGCGGGCTAGGCGCGCCACGCCGCACAGCAGGAATAGAAACGACACGAAGTAACCGCCGCGGATCAAGTGTTCGCGAAGGAACGGGAGCGGGCTGCTGACAAAGTAAAGCCCCCAGGTGAACGCCAAAATCGCCGGCGCCAGACCAAACGTAATGGCGTCGGCGAGTGAATCCATTTCACGGCCGAAGTCGCTGACGGTGTTTGTCATGCGGGCGATGCGGCCGTCGAGTCCATCCAGCACCACGGCGGCGCCGATCATCTGCGCCGCAACTTCGAAGTGAACGTTCGCGCCCAAGCCACCGGTTTTTGCAGCGATCGCACCTTCAAACGTTTTCAGGATGGCCATGAACCCCAGAAAGATGTTACCGGCCGTGAACAGCGTGGGAAGGGCGTAGGCAGCGCGATTCGGGCGCCGGTCCGGCGAACGCGACGGCGTCATAATGAAGTTGAGTTTGGGCATCGGTTAGTCTTCATTGCGAACCGCGAGGATGCTGGCGCCGGCTTGCACGCGCTGGCCGGGGATCGCAGTGATCACCCATTCGGGTCCGAGGATGACATCCACACGGGAGCCGAATTTGATCATGCCGACACGCTCGCCAGCCATGACAGGCTGGTTGATTATCTTGTTGAAGACGATGCGCCGGGCGATGAGTCCGGCGATCTGCTTAAAAACCACGCGGGTACCTTCGCCCTGAATCGTCACGATATTTTGTTCATTATTGGTGGACGCTTTTTCCTTGCTGGCAACCAGGAATTCGCCCTGGCGGTATTGAATATCGATAATGCGGCCAGTGATAGGGGCACGGTTCACGTGAACATCGAAAATATTGAGAAAAATACTGATACGGGTGGCGGTGGGCGACTCCTGCTTGATGGCGACCACTTTGCCGTCGGCCGGAGAGACAGCCACGGGACCGGGGGGAATTTCACGGTCCGGGTCGCGGAAGAAGTAGAGGCAGAAAGCGGCCAGAACAAGGAGTGGAATGGCCCAGAGTGGACCTGCAAGCCAAGCGATTACCGCCGCTCCTGCGCCGAAGCCAAGAGCATAATAGATGCCGTCTATTACCATCTCATGCCATTGTCGCATGTGGGGTGTTGACAGTCGATCAGATTTGGATCAACCTGATTGTCCGATTCGCGCTCCAAGCGCCCGCGCACCGCTGGCGATCACTATCGGCGGCGCTCCGGAGGCCGGTCTGCTTGACAACGCGAACACCGCGGCCTACGCCGGCCTTGTTACGCTTCCAGGCGATCCAATTAGGTGAGCTTTCCGACTGGCGATTTTGACGCTTTCGCCCCTCGATCTGCTACACCAGAACCAGCTACTAGCGTGCTCGCGTGCGTTGGGTTAGGGAGCGTTGCGTTGATCTTGCGGCGGAGACAAGGCTATGCCGCACTTCCGTCCGCTGATTAGAGCTTGAGCCGATAAATGTCGCGGCAGCTTGGACACGGTTTTGAGGGTAGCCTTGAGCCTGAGCAGAAGAATCTCCGCCTTTCCTGACCAACGGCGAAGCGGCTATGCCATGTAGCCACTTAGCCGCCGGTGAGATTCGTGCTTTGGGTATGAAGGCGCGCGCATAACGAGGAATCGCGAGAAAGCCGAAGCGCGGCGTGGATCCGGGCAATTCCGTCGTAGCCATGGGAAAATACTGTCCATGCTTCGCTTTGTAATGTTAGCGGTGGCCTTGCTTCCGGCCTATGCGCAGTCCCCGGTGCGGAGGTTTGTGGACGCGCATCAGCCGGAGATTTTGCGGGAATTCACAGAACTGCTGGCGATCCCGAACGTGGCATCGGACCGGAGTAACATTCGGCGGAATGCCGAGGCGATCCAAAAGATGATGGCACTGCGCGGCATTTCTTCGCGCTTGCTGGAGACACCGGGAGCGCCTCCGGTGGTCTTCGGTGAGATCGTAACCCCAGGCGCGAAACGGACGCTGATTTTCTACGCGCACTACGATGGACAGCCCGTGGATGCGAAGGAGTGGGCAGGCGGGAATCCGTTTGCGCCTACCTTGCGCGACGCGACGATTGAGAAGGACGGCAAGGTGCTTCCGTTGCCAGTAACCGGGCAGCGCATCGATTCGGAGTGGCGGCTGTATGGACGATCCACCTCCGACGACAAGGCGCCCATCATCGCGATGATGGCGGCGATGGACGCGCTGAAGGCGAACGGCACGAAGCTGACGTCCAACATAAAGTTCTTCTTTGAGGGCGAAGAAGAGGCCGGGTCCGCGCATCTTTCGCGAATTGTGCAGGAGAATCAGGCGCTGCTGCACGGCGATGTCTGGCTGATCTGCGACGGACCCGTAAGCCAAAACCGGCAGCAGCAAGTCTACTTCGGAGCGCGCGGCGTGACGGGAATAGAAATTACCGTGTACGGTGCGCGGCGCGAACTGCACAGCGGCCACTATGGGAACTGGGCTCCGAATCCAGCGATGATGCTGGCGCGGCTGCTGGCTTCCATGAAGGACGACGATGGCCGCGTGCTGATCACCGGTTTCTACGATGGCGTAGAGCCGCTGAGCCCCGTGGAGGAACGCGCCGTTGCGGAAGCGCCGGACGTGGATTCCAGCCTGAAGCAGGAACTGGGGCTGATGCGGACCGAGGGCACCGGGCGGAAGTTGACCAGCCTGATCAACGAACCTGCATTGAATATTCGCGGGTTGCAAAGCGTGGCGGTGGGTTCACAGGCTCGCAACGTGATACCGGCCGCGGCCACGGCGTCGATTGATGTCCGGCTGGTGAAGGGCATAGGCAACAAGGAAGCTGTGGAGCGCGTGATGCGGCACATTCGCAAGCAGGGCTATTTCGTGACGGAGATTGAACCCGATATGCAGACGCGGTTACGGCATCCCAGGATTGCGAAAGTTGTCGTCTCGGACGTTGGATACAACGCAGTCCGCACGTCCATGGACCTGGAGATTTCCCGCGCGGTGGTGAGTGCGGTGGCGGCCGCGCGCGGGCCTGTGGTGCGGATGCCGACACTCGGCGGCAGCGTGCCGCTCTATATTTTCGATGAATTGCTGAAGACCCCGATGATTGGAATTCCCATCGCGAATCACGATAACAGCCAGCATAGTTTCAACGAGAATATCCGGCTGCGGAATTTGTGGGACGGGATCGAAACTATGGCGGCGCTGATGACGATGAAGTAGAGCGATGCAGCCAGCGCCGGATACAATTCAAAACTGAGATGACCATCAAAGATCAAGAGTTCACAGACGTCGCAACCCCAACCGGTCCAATGCGCACTTACGTCCTCCGGCCCACTGCGCCTGGGCGCTATCCGGGCGTGCTGCTTTATTCGGAAATCTTCCAGGTCACCAGCCCCATACGCCGCACGGCCGCGCTTCTGGCAGGGCACGGGTTTGTGGTCGCAGTGCCGGAAATCTATCACGAACTCGAAGAGCCCGGAACCGTGCTGGCGTATGACCAGGCGGGCGCGGACCGTGGCAACGCGCATAAGACCACCAAAGAAATTTCGGCGTATGATAGCGATTCGCGCGCCGCATTGGACTTTCTGGCCTCGCACCCAAGCTGCACCGGACGCCTGGGCGTGATGGGCATCTGCATCGGCGGACACCTGGCTTTTCGCGCGGCCATGAACCCGGACGTGTTGGCGGCCGCGTGCTTTTACGCCACCGATCTTCACAAAGGCGGCCTGGGCAAGGGCATGCACGATAACTCGCTGGAACGCGCGGCGGAGATCAAGGGCGAGTTGCTGCACATCTTCGGCCGGCAGGATCCGCACGTGCCGCTCGAAGGACGCAACCTGATTCGCGCGCGGCTGGAAGAGGCTAATCTGCGATTCCAGTGGCATGAAGTGAACGGCGCGCACGCGTTCCTGCGGGATGAAGGGCCCCGTTACGATCCGGCTCTGGCATATCAATGCTACGGATTGGTATTCGAACTGTTTCACCGGAGGCTGGGTTTGGGAGATCTCAACACCGAACTGACCGGCTCAATCGAGTCACGCCATTAAAGCCCGATATACTTCGACTTATCCCCTATGAGCAACCAAGAACGAAAGCGACTCCGCAGCGAGATCTGGTTTAACGACATGACGGAGCCCGGCGAAACCGCCGTGTATCTGGAACGGTTCGGTAACTACGGCATTACGCGGGAAGAACTGCAATCGGGACGCCCGGTGATCGGCATCGCCCAAACCGGTGGCGATTTGACTCCGTGCAATCGCATTCACATGCAGCTTGTCAGCCGTGTGAAGGACGGCATCCGCGATGCAGGCGGAATTCCGTTTGAATTTCCGGTGCACCCGATACAGGAGAGTTGCCGGCGCCCCACCGCATCGCTGGACCGCAACCTAGCCTATCTGGGCATTGTGGAGGTGTTGTGCGGTTACCCGCTGGACGGCGTGGTGCTGATGACCGGCTGCGACAAGACGACGCCAGCATGCCTGATGGCGGCCGCGACGGTGAATCTGCCCGCCATTGTATTATCCGGCGGGCCGATGATCGACAGCTATTACAAGGGCAAGCTCGCGGGATCGGGCATGGCGCTGTGGGAAGCGCGGCGGCAACTGGCCGCGGGCGAGATCGACGATCAGGAATTGCTGGAAATTGTCTGTTCTTCCGTTCCAAGCGCCGGGCACTGCAACACCATGGGAACTGCGCTTTCCATGAACTCGCTGGCGGAGGCCCTGGGCATGTCGCTTCCTGGATGCGCGGCCATTCCCGCGCCTTACGGAGAGCGCGCCAAGATGGCGTACAGCACGGGCAAACGGATTGTGGGCATGGTGCATGAGGATCTGACGCCCAGCGCCGTGCTGACGCGGGAAGCTTTTGAAAATGCGATTGTGGTGAATTCGGCCATCGGCGGTTCCACCAACTGCCCGCCGCACCTGATCGCCATCGCCCGGCACATCGGAGTGGCGCTCGACGTGGGTGATTGGGAGACGGTAGGACACGAGATCCCACTGTTGGTGAATGTACAACCCGCGGGTGAATTTCTGGGCGAGGGCTACCACCGCGCCGGTGGCGTTCCGGCCGTGTTCGGAGAACTGATGCAAGCCGGCAAGATCCACGAGAATGCGCTGACCGTGACCGGCAAGACCGTAGGCGAAAACTATCGCGATGCACGCAGTGTGGATCGGAAAGTAATTCGCACTTATGAAACGCCGCTGATGGAGCATGCGGGCTTCATGGTAGTTTCCGGAAACCTGTTCCACTCGGCACTGGTAAAGACGTCGGTGATCAGCCCCGAATTCCGGAAGCGCTATCTTTCCAGCCCTGGATCGGAAGACTGCTTCACTGCGCGCGCCATCGTCTTCGATGGTCCAGAGGACTACCGTAAGCGGATCAACGATCCCGCGCTTGCGGTGGATGACAGTTGCATGCTGGTGGTGCGCGGTGCGGGCACCGTAGCTTATCCGGGGTCGGCCGAAGTGGTGAACATGACGCCACCCGACTACCTGGTCAAGCAGGGCGTTCGCATGCTGCCATGCATGGGTGACGGCCGGCAGAGCGGCACGTCGGATACACCCTCGATTCTGAATGCTTCACCGGAATCGGCGGTGGGAGGGAATCTGGCCATTCTGCGGACGGGCGACCAGGTGAAGGTGGATTTGCGAAACCGCCGCGTGGACGTCTTGATAAGCGACGAAGAAATTGAGCGCCGCAGGAACAGTCTGGAGCCGGTGCAACTCCGTAACGATTCGCCGTGGCAGGAGCTATACCGGGCCCATGTGGGGCAGCTTGAAACCGGCGGCTGCATGGAATTCGCGGTCGGCTATCGCGATCTCCGCAAGACCGTGCCGCGGCATTCGCACTAGGCGGCGTGTTGCAGCGCGCGGACCCGGCTGAAGATCACCACGTGCATGAAGATGATCAGCGGCAGTTCGGTGAGCGCAATCATGGATGCGGGATCGTGAAGTCCGAGCCGGGCGCCGGTTGCCACGACGAGACGGATATCGGCGAGGCCAAATAGATTCCAGATGTAAACAATTCGCGGAATCGGATAGGCCGCAACCCCACGGGCCATTCCGGCTTCCGCGATATCTCGCCGTCCGCCCCGGACGGCGCATGCATAGGGCGGCCGCCCGTGGGCGTGCAGGTAGAGAAAATAGATTCCAATGAAACGGGTGGCGTGGAAGAGGACCAGGAAGCGCACATCGAGTTCCAATATCCAATCCAGGATTCCGGCCGATCACCAGTAAAGCACCAGTAGTAGCGCAGTCCGCCCGAGGAGCGCTCCTTGGATCATAGGCGCCGGAATGGCCGCGCGCAATCGCAGCTTGCCGATAGCAATCGCAAGTAACAGCCACAACGCCGCAACCGTTCCGGTTTTCATTTTGGGCCCGCCGTTTGCGCCGGTTCCGCGGCCAGCACCGTCACAGGCCAATCTGTTCCGGAGGCGGAAATCCTAAGGGCCTGATCCAGTCTCGCTGCGTGCAGGGCAAGCGGGAACAGCAACAGAGTGTATCCCGTGAACTTGGTTTTCATTAGGAATCTCCTTTTCGGCTAGTTGTGCTCTGTCTAAATAGCGAAAAAGTATCCGCGGTTTGGCTGTGGACTTCCAGACCGTACGACGGAGCACTTGATACTATATCGCCAGTAATGGTACCCAGCGCGCCGGTCTGTGCCGGTCCGCGACCCAGTTTCTGTTGCGCCCGGAGGCCGTTTGTGCGCTCACGGGAATCGGGGCGAAATGCGCACGAAATACAGGCATATACCTCATGACCAAAGTACGGTCAGTACAGTGCCGCCCGCCCCCAAACGCGAAGCGAAAGTCCGGCGATTCGAGCCTGGCTTTTGAATTTATCCGGAAACGCTGCCAGCCGCCGGTCATCCCCTGCCCGGCTCTCTGGTACGGCGGTACTGGTCCATATTTGCAATAGATCTACTAGTCCCAATGGTTCTTGACAGACCTCGATATTGTCCCTATATTTGGCCCTACGTCGCAATTGTTTTTCGCGATCGGTATTTCCTCCTATAGGCCGCAGTTTACAGATAGGAGAGGCGAGCTACATCGCCGCGCCAGTGGTTCAGCGATGACAGAAATTGAGGAGCGAGAACTACGTCTAGCCAAATTCAACGTCCGAATGATGATTGCCCGGGAGGTTCCGGCGGGGCCATGCCGGGTAGCGGCCATATTGTCTCCGATGCACCGGGAAGAGGATCGGCGATATGGCTGTCGTGAAGATGCCGGGGACGGAAGCGATCGCCGTTGTTGGGATGTCCGGGCGGTTTCCCGGCGCCAGCGGCGTTGAAGAGTTCTGGCACAACATCCAGAGTGGTATCGAATCGATTTCTCATCTTGCCGGGGAGGAACTGGAAGTATTTAATCCGGCCGCGGTTACCGCTCAGCCCGGCTACGTAAATGCAAGAGGCTTACTTGCGGATGTGGATCAGTTCGATGCTGCTTTCTTCGGCATGGCTCCGAAAGAAGCGGAGATAACCGATCCGCAGCACCGTGTGTTTCTCGAATGCTGCTGGGAGGCCTTCGAAAATGCGGGCTACGATCCGCTGACCTATCCCAAGACGGCCGCGGTCTTCGCGGGATGCAGCGCCAGTACTTACTTTCTTCAGCAAATTTGCACAACCCGCGATTTCATTCGTAAGTATACGACGGCCTATCAGGGCGGGAACGACAGCGTGGTGGCGGGCAATAGCGCCGATTTTCTCGCCACCAGGGTTTCGTCCACGCTCAACCTGAAGGGGCCTAGCTACGCGATCAATTGCGGATACTCCACCTCGCTGGTAGCAGTCTCGGAGGCATGCCAAAGTCTGCTCGCCCATCAATGCGATGCAGCGCTCGCCGGCGGCGTCTCCATCACGTTTCCTCAAAGACGCGGGTACTTATACGGCCCGGGTGGGATCTTATCTCCGGACGGCCACTGCAGAGCTTTCGATGCGTCCGCCCAGGGCACTGTCTTCGGTTCGGGTGCGGCCGTCGTACTGTTGAAGCGGCTCTCCGAGGCTATCCAGGATGGCGACCAGATCTACGCCGTAATCCGCGGATCGGCAGTCAACAACAACGGTTCGGCGAAGGACAGTTTTGCCGCGCCGGGCGTCGAAGGACAAGCGGCGGTCATCGCCCTGGCACTGGCTGCGGCCGGCGTCAGACCGGAAACAGTCAACTACATCGAAGCGCACGGAACAGGTACACCGCTGGACGATTCAATTGAAGTGGCCGCTCTTAAGAAGGTGTTCCGGCGCAGCATGCAGGACCGGAACCTCTGTGCGCTGGGCACCGCCAAGACAAATGTGGGGCACCTGGATGTGGCTTCAGGAGCAGCGGGATTAATCAAGGCGTGCCTGATGCTGCGGGATAAGAAAGTGCCGCCGCTGTTACATTTCAAGAGCCCAAATCCCGCCATGGATCTGGAGAACAGTCCGTTTTACGTACACACCGGGCTTACGGAATGGGCACGGGGAAACACACCGCGCCGCGCAGGAGTCAGCGCCTTTGGAGAGGGTGGCACCAACGCGCATGCCGTGCTTGAGGAAGCTCCCGCACTCGCCACGGAGCAATCGCCGAGATCCAGTCATCTGGTGTTGATATCCGCGAAATCGGAGCAGGCACTGGAGCGTGCTACAGGCAATCTGGTGCAGTTTCTGACTGAGAGATCCGCCGGCCTTGCCGACACAGCGTACACGCTGCAGATTGGCAGACACGCTTTTGAACATCGGCGCCTCGCAGTGTGCCGCGATCAGGCGGATGCGATTCAAGTGCTTTCCTCCAGGGAATCCGATCGGGTTCTCACCGGTACGGCGGCCGCTTCACCGCCATCGATTGCATTTCTTTTCCCGGGACAGGGTTCTCAGCAGATTCAAATGGGCTACGAGCTGTACCGCGCCGAAGCCAGATTCCGCGAAGAGATGGACCGGTGTTCGGAAATCCTGCGCCCCCATCTGGACCTGCACTTGACCGATATTCTGTACCCGCTCGAATCGTATAAAGGCCGGGCGGCTCAGCATCTCAATCAAACCATCCTGGCACAGCCGGCTATATTTGCCTTGGAATATGCACTCGCGCGGCTGTGGATGCAGTGGGGTATCGCGCCGGCAAGCATGATTGGTCACGGCACAGGAGAATACGTTGCCGCCTGCCTGGCCGGAGTCTTTTCCCTGGAAGACGCATTGATGCTGACGGCAACACGCGGACGTTTGATGCAGCAGCTTCCGGCCGGAGAGATGCTATCGGTCCGTCTGGCTGCGCACGCGCTGGTTCCCCGCCTGCATGGCGCGTTGTCCATCGCCGCGATCAATGGACCCGGCAACTGCGTTGCGGCAGGCCCCACGGCGGCAATCCGGCAATTGCAAGAAGAACTCACCAGAGCTGGCACGGTCTGCCGCCCGCTTGCAACTTCCCATGCGTTTCACTCGGAAATGATGGACCCGATGATCGAGCCCTACGTGGAAGTCGTCCGCAGGGTTAAGCTATCGGCGCCGTCGATTCCTTACATTTCGGGAGTGACCGGGGAATGGATTACCGCCGCGGAGGCAACCGATCCGGCATACTGGGGCCAGCAGTTAAGGCAGCCCGTCTTGTTTTCGACGGGAATTCAGAATCTCGCGCGGGAAGGGGTGCAGGCCGCGGTTGAGGTAGGAGCCGGCACCACGCTCACCACCCTTACTCGCCAAAACCTCGGCAACACGGGCGAGCACATAATTCTTTCCTCGCTGCCGGATTCGGCGGGCGGCGGTTCCGATACAGCCGGGATGCTGGGGACGCTGGGCCGCCTATGGCTGGCGGGCAGCCGGCCCGATTGGGCTGGCGTGTATTCCTCCGAACGCCGCCGGCGCATTCATCTGCCTACTTATCCTTTCGAACGAAAGCGGCACTGGCTTGAGAGCGTCGAGCCTGGCCTGGAGCCGGTGAACGCCGATGCGGTGAGCGCGGAATGGAACCAGCCGGCAACAGTATTGGAAGCAAGGCAAAGTGAACAGATGGGGGACGATGAGATGACACCGGAAGATTCTTTGGATACCGGCTCCAAACGAAGAGGACGTATCCAGTGTGCAGTGGCGGAAACCTTTGAAGAGCTGTCGGGAATCAACCCGGCTGGCTCCGATGTGGCTGCAACATTTCTGGCGATGGGATTCGACGTCCTTTCCCTTACGCAAGCGGCACAAAGTATCTCCTCGAAGTTTGGAGTGAAAGTAAGTCTCGGGCAGCTTCTCGATCGACAATCGACCCTCTCCGGGCTTACGGATTATCTGTGCCGTGAAATGCCTCGGGACCAGTTCGCGGAGCCTGCGGTTCCACAAGTACAAGCGGCGGCTGCGCAGGAAGCTGGCTCGCCCCCGGCCGCCCTGCCCGGATCGCTCGCCTCAATCCTGTCGGACCAGTTGCAGGCGATGACGCAGTTGATCAACAGGCAGCTCGAAGTATTGCAGCGAGCAGGGGTAACGCCACCGCCTGCGGTCCCGGTGGAAGCCGGCGCTCCGCGGAGCGGCGTAGAGCTTTCAGATCCCTCCTCAGCCGGCGTGCCCGCCGGCGTGCAAGAAGAGACGCAGGAGCCGGAACCCGTCGTTGCCGTTCGGCCCGCACAACCGGCTCCCGCCGTTGGACTTACCCCGGTGCAGGAGTCCTATCTCGCCCGCTTCACGCAGCACTATGTTTCACGAACGAAAAAGTCGAAGGACCTGACGCAGCAGTACCGCGCGAAACTCGCCGATCCGCGTGCCGCTGCCGGATTTCGCGCGCAGTGGAAAGAGCTTGTGTATCCCGTCGTCACCGAGCATTCCCGGGGTTCGCGCTTGTGGGATCTGAACGGGAACGAGTATATCGACATCGTGAACGGCTTTGGCGCGACGGTCTTCGGGCATGCACCCGACTTCGTGGTAAACGCCGTGCGTTCCCAGCTCGATCGCGGATTTGAGATCGGCCCGCAATCGCCCATCGCCGGTAAGGTCGCGGCTATGCTCTGCGAAATGACGGGCATGGACAGGGCGACGTTCCGCAACACTGGATCGGAAGCCGTCATGGCCGCCATTCGAGTGGCACGCTGCGTTACGGGCCGCTCCAGAATCGTCATGTTCTCCGGTAGCTATCACGGCATATTCGACGAAGTTCTCACCAGAGGGATTCAGAAGGCGGACGGACCCCGCACTGTGCCCATCGCGTCGGGCATTCCGGCACAAAACCTCCAGAACGTCACGGTTCTGGAATATGCTTCCGCGTCTTCGCTGAAATGGATTGAGCAGCACGCAGGGGAACTGGCGGGCGTACTGGCGGAGCCGGTGCAGAGCCATCACCCCGATCTTCAGCCAAAAGAGTTTCTGCGGGAACTGCGGCGCATCACTAAGAATTCCGGCTCGGCGCTTATTTTCGATGAAGGCACCACCGGGTTCCGCGTGCATCCAGGCGGAGTGCAAGCGCTTTTTGAGATACGGGCCGACCTTACGACGTATGGAAAAGCGCTGGGCGGTGGCTTGCCGATCGGCGTGCTTGCCGGGAGTGCGGAGTTCATGGACGCGCTGGACGGGGGCCACTGGAACTACGGCGACGACTCATCCCCGGATCGGGGCGTGACTTTTGCCGGTGGTACGTTCGTCCGCCATCCGCTCGCGCTCGCGGCCGCCGAAGCCGTCTTAGACCACTTGCAGGAACAGGGCCCCGCCCTGCAGGAACGGCTGAACGCGAAGACCGGCCGGCTTGTCGCGGAACTGAACTCTTGTTTTGAAGAGGCCGGGCTGCCGTCCCATGTGGAATGTTTCGGCAGCATATTCTTCTTCAGTTTTCCTCCGGAGGAGCGCTTCGCGTCACTGCTCTTCTATCACCTGCGCGCGAACGGCGTTTACATCCTGGAGGGTTACCCCTGCTTTCTCACCAGTGCGCACACCGAAGGCGACGTGAAGAACATCGCGGAGATTTTCCGCCGCAGCGTCCGGGAAATGCAGGAGGGCGGCTTGTTCCCGCCGTCTCCGGAAAAGGCTTCCGTTCCTGACCCGCTTTTGCAAGTATCGGTGACCGAAGCCCAGAGTGAGATCTCGCGGGCTGTACACGGTGGGGGACAACGCTAGCATCGCCTTTCACGGATGTTCCATTCACAATCGGCGACCTCTTCGGTCTTGAACCGGCCGAACGAGCCAGCGGCTATCAGCCTTGCAGACGGGCATTTCCGAGCCGCCTCTTCAAGGCCGGGTTCCGCCGCCAGTTCCACTGCCGGTCTTCAGCCACCACGGCGGCATTGCGCCGCCGTTCCAATCCGATGCCGATCACTGTTCCGAAATCCAACCGTAAAACTGATCGGCATCACTTCGGAATCTGCAACTTGTGAAACAGCAGGCAGTCCGATTTCGGGCAGCGATTTCAAAACTATAGAATCCGATCCGTCCCGGACATCTGATATTTTGCCTGCAATCCAGAAACGGAACGGGGTTGACCTGAATTCGGGGAGGGCTGAGGAGCGAAAGTTTCCGATGCGCTACTTCCGCAAAGTTTTCGATGAAGCCCGCATGGTGCGGCTGACTCGCTCCACCTCGCGAAACACGCGCAGCAGGTTTCCACAGAGAATCTTGTGGATGTCATCCGACGAGTAGCCGCGGTCCAGCAACGCCTGCGTGATCTTAGGAAGGTCCGCGGCGGAATTGATCCCATCCGGAGTAGCTCCGGAGACGCCGTCAAAGTCCGAGCCGAGTCCCACGTGATCTACGCCGGCAACCTTGGCGATGTGGTCAATGTGGTCGATCAGTGATTTCAACGGAGTTCGCGGGAGCCTCGCTAACCATTCGCGTTCCACGGGTTCGGTGGCGAAATAGGTAGCGGCTTTTCCGCTGGCCTTGAGTTTTGCAGTGTGCTCGGCATCGGCGGCCTCGCGCTCTTTTTTCTGGGCGTCCATGGCCTTCCGGAAATTCTCATCCAAGAAACCGTTGAAGAAGTTGACCTGCACCACACCGCCATTCTTCGTGACCGCGCGCAGCATGTCGTCCGTCATATTGCGCGGTTGATTGGTCAAGGCGCGTGCCGATGAGTGCGACGCAATCAGCGGAGCCTTCGTGGTGGCGATGGTGTCGTAAAACGTTTTGTCGGAGACGTGTGAGATATCCACCATCATGCCCAGGCGGTTCATTTCCAGTACCACCTGTTTGCCGAATTCGGCGAGGCCGTTGTGGTGCTGCACTTTTGGGTCTTTCTGGTCGCCCGAGGAATCGGCCCACTCGTTGGTATTGGCCCAGGTGAGAGTCATGTAGCGCACGCCGAGGCGATAGAAGTTGCGCAGCAGGTGAATGTCGTTCTCGATGGCGTGGCCGCCCTCAATGCCCATCAGCGCCGCCAGCTTCTTTTCCTTGCGGGCGCGCTCGATATCGGCGGCGCTGAAGGCCATCATCATGCGATCGGGATGGCGGGCGGCCTGTTCATAGACGGAATCGATGAGATCGAAGGCCGTACGCGCGAAATGCCCGTCGCTATACTTCGGACCCACCCAGATGGAAAAGAATACGGCGCCCAGGTTGCCGGCGCGAGCTTTGTCGAGCGAAATGTGGCCGGGGTCTTTAGGGTCGGTGGAGCCGATGTCGAAGTTCCCGTCCAGGAAGCGCTGGGGGGTGTCGGCGTGCGTGTCTATCACGTTGGCCGACTCGTGGATTGCCTTGGCCTTGGCTGATATTTGAGCTGAGGCGATGTGGGAAATAGACAGAGCTAACGGCAGTGCGAGGCGAACCACGGTTCGACGAATCGGCATTTGTTTACTGTACCGCCGATTGGAATCCGATAATGGGAGGGGAGAGGAGCCGCACGCCATGAACGTAACCGTCGAAATCCCTGCAGACCGCGCCACCCGGTTCCAAGAGCAGCCGCATGCCCGCGGATTGACCGTTAACCGATGGCTGCTGGAGATCGCTGAGCAGAGCGCACCGGCATTGCCTGTGAATGAATCGCAGAAGCGCACCTTGGCCGAAATATGCGCCAAGGTAAGAGGTCTGGCGGACGATCTGGATTGCAGCCGCGACCCTTCCCCCGGGGCGTGACGCCGTTCTAAATGCCTGGGCTCTCGCACCGAACCACTGAAGAATGTTCTGATCCCGTTGTTCACGGGCCGGATACCGCTAATGACACAGTGTACTAGGCGGCACCAACTTATCGTCGTCGCCCGCAACGTCAGGGACTACGAAGACTCGGGCGTCACGCTCCTGAATTTGTAGGAATCGACGTGATGATTGGAAACGAACAGTCCGCTGCCCGCTAATCGTTATCCGTACTAACTTTCAGCACTGACAAAAACGCTTCCTGCGGAATATCCACACGTCCCACGCGTTTCATCCGGCGCTTACCTTCCTTCTGTTTCTCCAGCAGCTTCCGTTTGCGCGAAATGTCGCCGCCGTAGCACTTGGCGAGCACGTTCTTCTTCATGCCGGAAATCGTCTCGCGGGCGATCACCTTCGATCCGATCGCCGCCTGCAATGCCACTTCAAACATCTGCCGCGGAATCAACTTCCGTAAACGCTCAATCAGCATCTTGCCGCGCTCATACGCGACATCCTTGTGGACGATGATCGATAGCGCATCCACCGGCTCGCCGGCAACCAATACGTCCAACTTCACCATCTTTGAAACGCGGTGCCCCGCCAAATGGTAGTCCAGTGAGGCATAACCGCGCGATGCGGACTTCAGACGGTCGTAGAAGTCGAGCACAATTTCATTCAGCGGCAACTCATACAACACAAGCATGCGGCCACCGTGCAGATATTCCAGCTTCTTCTGCGTGCCGCGCTTTTCTTCCAGCAGCTTTAAAATTTCGCCGATGTACTCTTCGCGTGTAATCACGGACGCATCGATAATGGGCTCTTCAATCCGCTCAATGGACGACGGGTCGGGGAACTTCGACGGGTTCTCCACTTCAATTACCTCGCCGCCGGTGAGCGTGATGCGGTATCGTACGCTGGGCGCCGTGGTGATCAGGTCGATCTTGAACTCACGCTCCAGCCGCTCCTGTACAATCTCCAGGTGCAGCAGTCCAAGAAACCCGCAGCGGAAACCAAAGCCCAAGGCGACCGAATTCTCCGGCTCAAAATTAAACGCGCTGTCGTTCAGCCGCAGCTTCTCCAGGGCATCGCGCAACAGCCCGTGTTCGTGCGACTCCACTGGATAAAGCCCGGCGAAGACCATCGGCTTGATCTCCTGGAAACCAGGCAAAGGCTCCGCGGCGGGATTGGCGTGATCGACAATCGTATCGCCGATCTTCGCATCGGAAACAGTCTTGATATTGGCGTGAAGGAAGCCCGCTTCCCCGGCGGAAAGCATGTCGCAGGGCACCGGCTTCGGCGTGTGATACCCCAACCCATCCACGTCGTAGGTGGCCCCGTTTGACCACAGCCGGATCTTCTGGCCCAACTTAATGCGGCCATCGATGACGCGCAGCAGAATAATCACGCCGCGGTATGGATCGAACCACGAATCGAAGATTAGCGCTTTCAGCGGCGCTTCGGGATCGCCTTTAGGACGCGGCACGCGGTGTACAACCGCCTCCAGTGTTTCCATAATTCCGATGCCTTGCTTTGCGCTCACCAGAATGGCATCGCTTGCATCGAGGCCGATCAACTGTTCAATCTGTTCGCGCACCCGCTCGGGTTCCGCCGACGGCAGATCGATTTTATTGATCACCGGAATCAGTTCCAGATTGTGATTCAGCGCGAGATACGTATTTGCCAGCGTCTGGGCTTCCACGCCCTGCGAGGCGTCCACCACCAGCAGCGCGCCTTCGCACGCCTGCAGGCTGCGCGAGACTTCATAGGTAAAGTCCACGTGGCCCGGCGTGTCAATCAAATTGAGCTGATACTCAATCCCGTCCTTGGCCGTGTAGTTCAGCCGTACGGCATGTGCCTTGATGGTGATTCCTCGCTCTCGCTCCAGATCCATGGAGTCCAGCACCTGTGCCATCATCTCCCGCTGGCTCAGTGCGCCGGTCACTTCAAGAAGGCGATCGGCCAGCGTAGACTTGCCGTGGTCGATGTGCGCGATGATACAGAAATTCCTAATAAATGCGGGGTCCATGCGGTATGATGAGGCTGAACCTCAAGTATCCCATATGTCGTACAGCCAAATTGCATTTGACATCGCCGCCGATGGGATTGCGCTCTTAACGATGAACCGGCCGCAGAAGTTGAACGCTTTGAATGCGGAAACTTTCAGTGAGCTGAACGATGCGTTTTCGCGGGTGGAAACAGATGCGTCGGTCCGGGCTCTGATCATTACTGGGGCGGGTGAGAAGGCATTTGTGGCAGGCGCGGATATCAAAGAGTTGTCCGAGGCGAGTGCGGTGGAAGCGCAGCAGATCGCGCTGCGAGGCCAGCGGACCTTTCGCCGGCTGGAATTGATGAACAAGCCGTCGCTAGCGGCTGTGAATGGATTTGCACTGGGCGGCGGACTCGAATTGGCGATGGCGTGTACGCTACGCATTGCTTCTGTCAACGCGAAGCTGGGCCAGCCGGAAGTGAAGCTGGGAACCCTTCCGGGTTACGGAGGCAGCCAGAGGTTGCCGCGTCTGGTGGGACGGGGCCGAGCCCTCGAAATGCTGCTGACGGGCGATCCGGTAGACGCGGCCGAAGCGCATCGTATCGGGCTGGTGAATCAGGTGGTCCCGCAGGCGGAACTACTGGATGCCGCGAGAAATTTGCTGAAGAAAGTATTGAACAACGGCCCGATCGCAGTTGGCCTGGCGATGCAAGCGGTGGATGTTGGCCTCAGCAGCGGTCTGGAAGAAGGGCTTCGTTTCGAAGCAGCGGCGTTTGGCTTAGCAGCCGCCACGGAAGATTACAAGGAAGGAACGAAGGCGTTCCTGGAAAAGCGGGCTGCCGTTTTCATTGGGAAATAACATCATGGTCATCGAAGGAAATCTGGACGGGAAGGGTTTGAAAGCGGTAATTGTACTCTCGCGTTTCAATAGCTTCATTACCGAAAGGCTGCTGGAAGGCGCGCTGGATGCACTCGGCCGGCATGGCGCGGCAAGCCCCGTGATCGTCCGCGTGCCGGGCGCATGGGAGATGCCGATCGTCGCAGCCGAACTGGCCCGGCAGAAAAAATACGACGCTGTGATTTGCCTGGGCGCGGTGATCCGCGGCGATACGCCGCACTTCGATTACGTAGCGGGCAACGCGGCCAGCGGGCTGGCCCATGTTTCCGTGGAAACGGGCGTGCCGATTGCATTCGGCCTGCTGACCACCAACTCAGTGGAACAGGCTATCGATCGGGCAGGCGCGAAGAGCGGTAACAAGGGATTTGACGCTGCCATGACCGCCATCGAAATGGTGAACCTGCTGCGCACATTGCGCGACGACGGAAAACCGGCTTAGTATGGCTTCCCGTCACAGATCCCGGCACCGTGCCGTGCAGATTCTCTATCAGTGCGATATCCGCCATATCGCGGTGGATGAAGCGCTGGCTGCATATTACGAATCACTCTACTCGGAAGAGCATGAGAAGCAGCCGCCACGCGACGGCTTCATGGAAGAGTTGGTCCGGGGCACCTCCGAACGCACCGTCGAGATTGATAAGCAGATTGTCGCGCACTCGGCAAACTGGCGGATTGAGCGTATGCCGACCGTGGACCGGAACATCATCCGGATGGCGATTTACGAGCTGATGATGAAAAAGATTGCACCGGCCATCGTGATTGATGAAGCGCTCGATCTTTCGCGCCGGTTTTCGGGCGACGATTCGGTTGCGTTTGTGAATGGAGTGCTGGACTCTATTCGCAAGCAACTGGTCTAGCTCTATTTTCCGATACAAAACGTGGCGAAAATCCGGTTCAGAATGTCGTCGGCAGTGGTGGCGCCGGTAATCGCGTCAATCGGCCGCAATGCTCCGTAGAGATCCAGAAGCAGCATCTCGTGCGGGATAAAGTTCCGAGCCGCTGCCGCTGCCTGCTCCAGCGCAGCGATGCTCTCGCACAGCAACTGTTCATGCCGCAGGCTGGTGATGAAACCATCTTCCTGGGCGAACGTACCTTCGGGCGAAATGGCCGCGAGGATTTGCGAACGAAGCGCGTCGATTCCTTCGCCTGTCAAGGCGGAGACACAGACCGCACCCTCGACCATGTGCCCCAGATCGGATTTGTTTGCGACAACCAGGTGCCGTCCATGACGTTGCGCGCGATCGACGATGCGCTGGTCCTCGCCATCAAGCGCTACCGATCCATCCACCACCACCAACGTTAAGTCAGCGTCCGCAATAGCCTGATAGCTGCGCTCAATCCCAAGCGTCTCCACCACGTCCTGCCCTGCCCGAATCCCCGCCGTATCGACGAATCGAACCGGAATGCCGCCGACCGATGCCGTCTCGGAAACCGAATCCCGGGTGGTGCCCGGGATGTCCGTCACGATGGCCCGGTCCTGCTCCAGCAGGCAATTGAACAGGCTGCTCTTGCCGACATTCGGACGCCCGACAATGGCCAGCGCGAAACCCGAGTGCACCAGTTTCCCAAACGAAAACGACCTGGCCAGCGCGCCAAATCCGTGCTGGATCGGTGCGAGCCTACGCACGATCTCTTCCGCGGGCGCTACGCTGACGTCGTCTTCGGCGAAGTCGATGCCGGCTTCCAGCAGCGAGATCAGTTCCAGTAGTTGTTCTTTAAGTGGAGCGATGCGCCGCGACACCGAACCCTCCACTTGTTGTGCCGCGACACGGGCCTGGTAGAGCGTGGTGGATTCGATCAGGTCGCGCACGGCCTCTGCTTGTGGAAGATCAAGGCGGCCGTTCAGGTACGCGCGAAGGGTAAACTCGCCCGGTTCGGCCAGCCTCGCTCCCGCCGAACAGGCCCTTTCTAAGCAATGGCGAAGGACTACAGGCGAACCGTGGCAGGCTATCTCGACCACGTCTTCCGCCGTGTAAGATCGGGGCGATTCGAAAAATGTGACCACCACATGATCAATTGCATGGCCGCTGGAATCAAGCAGATCCGCGAGTGCAGCGGACCATCCTCGCCACGCGTGAGGCTTTGTGAATTTCAGGATACTTTCGGCTATCCGGCGCGAGTCTCTGCCGGACAGGCGCACAATTCCCAGGCCCCCGCGCCCTGCGGGAGTCGAAATAGCCGCAATCGTGTCGTTGAGCTGCAAGTCTAGTGTCCTGTCCCTCGTGATCTTGTTCGATAAGACAATAGTCTAAACGGATCTGAGCAGGCCCGGCCAGGGGGTGGGTCCGCCGGCGAGCGCGCCCGCCCCACCAGAGCCAACCCGGCTATTGTCATATCTTTTGCGGGACAAGAGGCTGGGAGTTTGTCCAAATCTATCTCCGGCAGATTCCTGGCGCCAAGCAGGAAATCTAGTGCCGGTGGCCGGGCGGACCGGACGGCGGCTGTGGACGGTTCTTCAACGGAGCCGAAGGCATGCCCGCGGGGTACACGACGACCTGACGGTAAGGCCCCATTCCCGCGCTCTCACTCCGCACTTCGGGTTCGTTTCGCAGCGCCAGGTGGATAATGCGCCGCTCCCGGCTGTTCATTGGATTGAACTCGAACGGAATGCGGCTCTTCTTCACTTTCTCGGCCACCGTAAGCGCGCTCAGCCGCAGTTCTGCAATTCGCAACATGCGGTAATCGTTCGCATCGAATTGAATCAGCGAATGCTCATTCGCCGTCAGCCGCAGCATTTCCATTGTCAGTTGCTCCAGCGCAAGCAGCAACTCGGCCTTATTGGAAAGCAGCAGGTCGACATCCGCACCTGTAAACTTAACCACAAGTTCGGGGTTTTCAAAGTCGGCATGAAGGCTGGCCGCCTTGCCGATTTGGAAATTCAGCGAGAAACCGGCGAGCTTCAGCGTGTTGCTGAGAAAGGCTTCGATTTTTGCTGTATCCAGCTTAGTGGCTGGTAACTGTTGGTCCACCGATCAATTCCTGCCGTTCTTCTTTTTTGAAGCTGGGATAAGTTGCGTTGCCAAAGGCGGCGAGCTAGCCCGGTTAAAAAACCACTGCTGCGCCAATCCCACCACGTTTCCGGTAAGCCAGTATAACACCAGTCCGCTCTGGGCACTGTAGAAAAAGAAGCCCATCATCAGCGGCATCAGCATCATCACTTTCTGCTGCGCCGGATCTGCCGTGGTGCTTGGCGTCATTTTCTGCAGCAGGAACTGCGTTCCTATCATCAAAAGCGGCAGAATGTGAATGGCCAGCGTCTCCGGCTGCGACAAATCGGTGACCCACAGCCAGTGCGCGCCACGCATTTCAATTGAAACGCTAAGCACCTTGTAATACGCGATAAAGAAGGGAATTTGCAGCGCTAGCGGCATGCAGCCGCCCATCGGATTCACACCATTGGCTTTGTATAGAGCCATGGTTTCCGCGTTCTGGTCGGCCTTCTTTGGATCTCGAATGCCGATGTTTTTGTATTTGTCGTTAATGACAGCAATCTGCGGCTGCAGCATTTGCATTTTTTTCATCGACTTCAAGCTGGTGAATTTCAGCGGCAGCAGCAGGAAGTTAATGGCGATAGTAACCAGCACGATCGACCAGCCGTAATTGTGAACGTACTTGTCATTCACCCAGTTGAGCGAAAGGAACAAAGGCTTTGCGAGAATAGCGAACCAGCCGAAATCCACAATGTTTTCCAGCTTCGGGTCCACCCTGCGCAGCAGGTCGATATCCTTCGGCCCCAGAAACATCGCAAATTGGTTGACGCCCTCGCCACCCATTGCGGCGCCCACATGGGGCTCTTCCTTGGCGGGGTCCGCGACCGATGGCAGCATGTCCTGCATCGTCCTGATTTCCACTTGCCCCTTGGGAAGAACGACTGCGGCGAAGAAGGTATCCTCCAGCCCGGCAAACGAAAAGTTTCCACTGTTGGTAACGGGGCCATCCTTGGCGGCTGACGCGTCCTGCACAATCAGCTTGTTTTGCGCCGTGTCGAAGTGTAGGCTATGCTGCCCGGCTGCGGCGTTCACCACGCTGGAATCGCCGAACCCGCCGCGCCACGCCAGCAAATGCGGAACCGGCACCGTTCCCTCAAGGACCTCTGAACTCACATTCGTGAGATAGCTGTTCTTCTTAAACCGGAACGATTTTCGGGCCGTGGTCTTTCCATCCGAATATTCGTAGTCGATACCCAAGCCATCCGCCGCCGGTTTCGCTACATACAAAGCCTGGTTGACGTCCGTGGATGTTTTCTGATTCTTGAACAGTACTGAGAATGGATAGTAGACCTTCGACGCGGCCGCGCTGTTTACCATCTCCAGCGGGTTGCCTTTCCCATCGTGGTACTTTTTCAGGGTCCAGCTCCGGATCACCGCTCCACGGTTCAGAAACACTACCTTAAAGTCATCCGTATCGATGGTGAACTGCTCGTCTCTGGAGGCCGCCACTGCACCCGCCGGCGGAAGGCCGCTCGGATTGGGGGGAGGCAGCGGCTTCTCTGCCTGCTGCTGAGGCACCACCGGTTGAATCTTCTTGACGGCGGCCTTATCCTGCGCAGTGGGTTTGAAAAGATACTGCGTGGCAAAGAGTACCACGCCCATCAGAACGAAGCTGAGCAGCAGCCGCGTCTCCATCGACATCTCTTTCTTGTCAGCTTTCTTCGGCTGAAGTGTTCCGTTATCTGAATCGGACATGTTGGATTTCACTATTTGACAGGGTCGAAGCCGCCCGCATGGAACGGGTGGCACCGCAGCAGGCGCCTGATTCCCCGGCCCACTCCACGGGATACGCCATGCATTTGAATCGATTGCGCCATGAATTCAGAGCAAGTGGGGTGAAACCGGCAGGCGGAAGGCAGCATGGGCGAAAGCCATCTCTGATAGAAACGCAAAAAAGCGATCAAGACGCCGCGCATTGCTGAAGCAACCTCTTGAGGTCCCGCTCGATTGCTTCCCGGTTAGCCGTCAGAATCGGTTTGCGGGGATTAAAGACAATTCGCCATTTCGTGTCCAAACCCGCCGGACGCAAGCGCACGGCTTCCCTCATGCGCCGCCTCATACGGTTGCGCACCACAGCGTTGCCCATTGCACGGGAGGCAGTGAAGCCCACTTTCGGACCGTCCCGCTGCCCAACATCCGCGACGCAGAACGCCGCGAAATGCTGGCAGGAGAAACGAAAGCCTTCGTCATAAACTTTGCGGAAATCGCTGGAACGAAGAATCCGGCTGCTTTTCGGGAAGCCAAACCCACCGCCTTCAACGGAGATCGGATTACTCGGCGTTCCGAACGCGTCGTTCGTCACTGACCGTGAGCTTGTGGCGGCCTTTGGCACGCCGACGGGCGAGAACAGCACGTCCGTCCTTTGTTTTCATGCGCTCACGGAACCCATGGGTCTTGGCCCGCTTGCGATTATTCGGCTGAAAAGTACGTTTTGGCATCTATGTTCCTGGCAGCGCCCAACACCATTCGTGCCGGACGCCAATTTGATGTGTAAAGTTAGAGAAATCCCAAAAATATTAGTATACAGTATCTTCATGGCCACTGCACTCCAGCATCGTCTTCTCGCCACCCTTGTCTTCTCCAGCACCCTTTTCGCTGCCGGGAAAGGATCTGTCCCCGCAAACTACAATATCCCACTCTGGGAAGAAGGCAAGGTTCCGCTTGCAACTGGAACTACACCGCTCGACACCCCCTTCCTCACCGTGTTCCTTCCTCCGGAAAACCACCGGAATGGAGGCTCCGTTATTGTCGCCCCTGGCGGCGGGAACATCATGCTGATGTATGGCGTAGAAGGCATGGACATCGCCGAGCGTTACAACGATTGGGGCGTCACTGCGTTCGTCCTGACCTATCGCCTTTCCCCGCGCTATAACGACAACGCCCGCATCCTGGACGGAATAAGGGCCGTGCAGCTTGTTCGCTCCCGCGCCGCCGAATTCAAACTCGACCCCAAGCGCGTCGGCTTGATCGGTTTCTCCGCCGGCTCCAGCCTGGGCCGTTCCGTGGCGGCTGCCTCAGGGTCCGGCGATCCGGCAGCTTCCGACCCGATTGACCGGCAAAGCTCACGCCCCGACTACCTTGGCTTGGTCTACGGCCCAGGCAGAGGCACTCCTGAGGAATCTCTGAAGGACTTTCCCCCGACCTTTCTTCTATGCGCCGCAGCTGATCGGGGCAATGCCCTCGGCTCCGCCCAATTGTTCATGGACCTGACCAAGGCCGGGGCAGTTGCCGAAATTCACGTCTACCAAAAGGGCCGCCACGGTTTCGGCAGCGGCTCTGTGAGCGGAATCTACTCGGATTGGATGCCACGCCTTGAACACTTCTTAAAGCAGAGCGGGTTTATTCCTGGAGGAAAAGAGTAACATGGGAGGTTACTTCGCATTTGCGCTATTGATTTCCGCCGCAGCCATTCAGGCGGCTGGCCCGCCCGCGGTCATCAACGACGGACACGGCGACTACGTCTATGTTCCCGCCGGCGCCTTCCAAATGGGAGACAATTTCGGCGACGGCGAATCCCGGGAGCGACCGGTCCACATGGTGGAACTGGATGGCTTCTACATCGGCAAGTATGAGGTCACCAACGCTGAGTGGAAGCGATTTCGCGACGATCCCGGCTATGTCGACACAAAATTCTGGCCCGGTGCAAGGGTGACGCCCAAAGACCAGGTTTCCTATTGGGCGGATGCCAAAAACCACGGTGGAGGAACACCCAACAGCGACAACTACCCGTTGGTTGGCGTCAACTGGGATTCGGCCGTGGCCTATTGCAATTGGCTGAGCGCCAAGACCGGGAAGAAGTATCGCCTGCCCACCGAAGCCGAGTGGGAGAAGGCCGCCCGTGGCGCCGATCAGCGCCGCTACCCGTGGGGCAATGACATCGATCACACTTATGCCAATTACGTCGGCGGTGCGAAATTTGATACCGTGACAGAGGTAGGCTTCTATGACGGCGCCGGCCATGGTGAATTGCAAACCCGCAGAAACGCCTCTCCCTACGGAGTGTTCGATATGGCAGGCAACGTAATGGAGTGGTGCCAGGACTGGTACAGCCGCACTTACTATGCGGTGTCGCCGCGCAAGAACCCCAAAGGCCCAGAGACGGGCGCCTATCGAATCATGCGCGGGGGTTCGTTCTTTGTGGATGCGCTCGACCTGCGGACCTACGCACGAGCCGCCGCCTGGCCGTCTTTCCTGGCCTATCGCATGGTAGGCTTCCGTCCGGCCCGTGAGCAGTAGAGGGAATATGCAAAACGACCTGGAGAATCTGCAAGGCCATTGGAACGTCACCTCCCTCGAAGTGGATGGAACGGCATTCCCCTTCGCTGGAGCCCGGATCATCATTGAGGGCGACCGCTTTACCTCCCTGGCGATGGGCGCTGCCTACGGGGGGACCGTCACGGTAGATGCCGGCGCCACACCGAAAACCTTCAGTCTGCATTTCACCGAGGGGCCGGAAGCGGGGCACGCCAACTCCGGAATCTACGAATTGGACGGAGACAACTGGACGATCTGTCTCAACATGACAGGCGGCTCCGCTCCGGCGGCGTTCGCCACCTCGCCTGGCAGCGGCAATGCACTCGAAACACTCCGCCGCGCCGGCCCCAGGCCGCAACCGGAGCCGAACAAGGAATAAGGCGTATCGTCTGCATTTGGGGACGGCGAACCGCTGGGCAGAAACTTCGTCAAACACGGCAAGCGCTCGATCGGAGAAACCAAGACGGTGATCTCCTTCGCCGTTCATCCTGGACCCTGCGCAACACACGAAGGCAATCGGCCTCATCAAGGGCCATGGCCCCAGCGCCGGAAAAACTCAGTACGGCATCTACGAACTGTACGGCGAATTGGACGGGATGGCGTAGGTCTTTGCCCGAAGATTCGTGGCCAGTCAAGTCTGCCTATTTGAAAGAAACTGGGTATGTGCTTGACTCAAGTGGGTACGGTCTCGCAGCGTTTCGTGTGGCTGGCGCATTGGCGCCTTCGTCCCGCTTCCAGCAGCGGGACGAAGGCGTCCCGCGCCGGCCAGGGGGCCCGCCCCACCTGGGTGAGTTGCCTGGGTGAGTTGCTGCCGTAGTAATTACCTGAGTGAAGCACATACTTAGCAAAGTGAATTGTCATGAAAAACCCTCTTCTAATTCTTCTCTCCGCAGCCATTCTTTCGGCTGCACCAGCAGGCTCCGGCGCCGGCAAGCAGGAAGTTCTTG
>JANYCV010000567.1 GCA_025360145.1 Acidobacteriaceae bacterium | reverse complement strand
ACTTGCGCCCGGAATCGAGCGCTTCCAGGTATCGTGTCAGATCACGCAACAAATGAGTGTCCGGCCGTCGAAGTGTAGCCGTAGCAGCCTTGGTCGCGCGCGCGGGCAACTCACTCAACAGATCTCGCGCCGACGACGGACCCAAGTCGGCGTCAGGCGAAAACACCCGCCGGTAGCGCCCATACAGAAACACATACCGGTCCCGAGCCAACCGCCCATGCGCTCCCCCAGAACTCCAACGCGCAGCAGCAGCCTGCTTCCCATCCTCAAACACGGCAACTTCGCCCGACTTACAACCTCGACGAACCGGAAATTCAGACAGCCCCTCATCCTCACCCGAAGCAAGCGACGCCAGAGCCTCCATAACCGTAGTCTTCCCCGCGCCGTTTCCACCCACAATGACGGTAAGCCGGTCATCCAGCGGCAATAAAACATCGCGAAAGCATCGGATATTCCTGAGTCGAAGCCGGTTCAAAGGAGCCATGAAGCCTGAATACTACCACTAAACCGGCCTTCCCGCAAAACCGGTCACAGATCTAAGAAATAAATCGTAACGACCACATAAAAAAGCACTTAACATCAAAATACGCCCTACCAAGACACCCGGAAATTAGGTCCGCGCCCGGTACAATATAAGTATGAAGAACGGGAATGCAAGTCTCTCGATATCCGGCGGGCGCGAATGACCTCCGCCGCCAGAATTAACGCGAATCGCCGGAACGCGATGGCCTCCACCGGCCCCAGGTCTCCAGAGGGCAAGCAGAGGGTGTCGCAAAACGCCCGCAAGCAAGGCTTCCGCTCCCAACACGTCACGCTGACCGCGCAGCAACTGGCCGGAATCGACGCCTGCATCCAATTCTTCACCGCGGACTTCCCCCACCTGCACCAGCAGCATCTCGCCCTTTTCATCCAATTGGGCACCGCCTGGTGGAACCTACAGCAATTCGACAAACTCGAGAACGAATGCTACAAAACCACCGACTACGAATACGCGGTAGGCCGCCTCTTTACGCTAACCCGCTACCGCGCCCATCACGAGCGGCTCTTCCATCAGGCAATGGGCATTCTCCTCACGCTCCTCGCCAAATGCACGATCAAAGCCAACCCGCCGGAACCCGCCCCGGCGCACCACAATTCGCACCACGGAACCTCGACTGTAATGGAGCGGCCTCACCCCGGCACCGGGCATTTTTGCACGATCAAAGCCAAGGAACTCCCGGAAACTATTCTGCCTATCCGCCGTAGAACTCCACGGAATGCAGATCGAAAATCAAACCGAGCCGCTTCGCCGTCGTCAAATCCGTACCGAGCATTCCCAACACCGGACACCCCTAACCTGATCCGTCACCGCTGTCACCGCCGCCGCCCGCTACAAAGAAACAGGCGAAGTGGACGCACAGAACCTCCTCGGTGAACGGCAAATTCCAGATCTCCACCAGCGGCAAAGCCCAGGCACGCACCAGACCAGGAACGGCAATGGCAGCCGCGAGATGAAGCTGAAGACCGTCAACTCCAGCACTTCCGGTTGCTTTGAAAGTCCACCGGATTCAGCTTCGTCTCCGTGCTCGCGCTGACGCCCGGTATCGGAGCCAATTGGGCAATCTTCAGCGTCATCCATACGGTGATGCCGAACTCTTTGCCGTCGAAATCGGGCCGCCGAACAATGGACTCGCTGATGATGGCGGCTTCCGGCAAGCCCGGAAGGTCGTACTCGCCAATCCGGACCAGCCCATCTTGAGCGTCCAAACGATGCCCAAGGTGATACCCAAGACCTGACTGAAGTCCAGCAATCCATCTTGACCCCACCGCCGTATTACAATATGGAGGTTCGTGCTACACCATGCACATTCCTGACGGCTTTCTTTCTCCTCCAGTTTGGGCGGCGCTTGACATCGTGGCCATTCCAGCCGTCGGCTACATGGCCAGGAAGGCGCAGCGCGGCTTCGACGAGTCGCGAGTGCCGCTGCTCGGCGTGATGGGCGCGTTCGTCTTTGCCGCGCAGATCATCAATTTCCCGGTGGGCGTTGGCACCAGCGGCCATCTGGTGGGCGCGGCGCTTCTCGGCATCACACTGGGGCCGGCCTCCGCCAGTCTGGTGATGACCGCGATCCTGGTCGTACAGGCCCTGGTATTTCAGGATGGCGGCATCCTGGCGATGGGCGCGAACATCATGAACATGGCTGTGATGGGAGTGCTCGCCGGCTACCTTCCCTTTCACATCCTGGGCGCCACGCATCGCAAACTGGCCGTCTTCCTGGGCGGGTTCCTTTCGATGATGATCGCGGCCACCCTCGCGCTCTCGGAACTTCTAGCTTCCGGCGTCGCCATGCCCGGCGTGGTGTTGGGCGTGTCGTTTGCGCTCTTCCTGGTCTCGGCCGTGCTCGAAGGTGTGATCACGCTCGCCGTGTTCCAGGCCCTTGAAACGATGAACCCGCGCTTCATCCGGCAACCGTCCGCCGAGCAGAGCAGGGCACTTGGCGCGCTGGCTCTGGCCGCGGTGGTGCTTGTAGTGGGAGGAGTTTTGGTGGCGTCCGCCCATCCTGACGGAATCGGGAAACTGGCCGAAAACCTCGGCATCGCCGGCCGCGCCACTTCGCTGATGCAGACACCGATGGCCGGCTATGAATTGAAATTCTGGCAGTCCCCGTGGCTCCAGAAAGCGAGTGCCGGATTGCTGGGCCTGTTGCTCATTTCGTCCGTTTGCCTGATGCTCGGCCGCATTCTGCGCTCCCGCGCTGCCGTCACCCGATAAACCGGCCCGGCTGAATAAAGCCGAGCGAAACTCCAGTCATCAGGATTCCCAGAACCACCACTACCGCGGCGGACACGATTGGAATGTAGCGGAACGCCGGGCTCGCCGCGGCAGCCTCCGCATCCGGAAGCCAGGACTTCGCATAGACCACAAGCAGTCCAATTGCCGTCAACACCGCTGCCAGCCCGGCGCTGAATCCCACCAACAACAGAATGCCGAGACCCACGCGGCCGATTGCAATGGAACTCAGCAGGATCACGAGTCCGGAGGGGCAGGGAACCAGTCCGCCGCTAGCGCCCAATGCGATAAGGCTGCCCATGGTAACCTCGCCTTCCGGTACGTGGGTATGTCCATTCGGGCCGTGGTCATGAGCATGGTCATGATCGTGATCGTGCGAATGGGAATGGTCATGATCGTGATGATGATGGTGCTTCGGCTGCGGCCGCAGCTTCCTGATCCGGCGGAAAAACAGCGTCCCCCCGATCCAGGCAATCGTGATCCCGGAGATCGCTCCCAGAACCGGATACAACTGCTCCGGCAAGATATACCGCGACAGGAACAGCGTCACAAACCCCAACGCAAACACGCTGATCGTATGGGTAAACGTAACCATCGCGCCCAGGAACGCCGCGTGTTTGAACGACCCCCTCGAACCCACCAGATACGCCGCTACCATCGTCTTCCCATGCCCGGGTGAAAAGGCGTGCATCGCACCCAGTCCGAATGCCACCGCCAGACCAATCAGAATCATGTTGAAACTGATTTCCTTGCGGCTCAACAATTCCGATAGAAAATCTCCCCGCACCACCGTTCCGCCAGCATGTGGAGCAGCCGGAACAGCCGCCGCTACGGGCGTAGGTTTCGTAACCCCGACCGGCTCCACCTTTGCCGCTACCACGGGAAGCGCCTCTGAAGTCCACTCCACGGACGCTTTCAAAACTTGTGGTGAAGAAACCGTCGCATCCTGCGGGTACATCCTCAGGGCATCACTGCGATCCCCGGTTCCCGCGCTGCTCTTGCCAAGTGTCGCTCCCTTGCCAGAAGCTACGACCACTTCTTTCCAGCCCGCGCGATCCGGATAGTTTCCATCTTCGTAATCCAGCTTACCGGCAACGCCGGGAACGCCGAGCTTCGCCGTAATCCGCATCACCGGCATGTTGCCGGCTCCGTCCGAAACTACCAGCTCCGAGCTCTCGTACACCGGATGCACTGTCTTCCCGTTCGACTGCACTGTCAACTTCCGCGCCCACTCCCGCATCTGTTGCGCGGCCTTCTGCTCCATGCTCTTGCGCGGACTCGCCGCCGTCAGATTCCACCCTTGCAGCAGTTCGAATGTGGGGATCTCCGCCAGATCCAAAGCATAGGTAATTTCCACCCGCTCCGGTCCGACACTGATCCGTGAATAGTGATTCACGCTGAAATTACCCATCGGATGAGCGTCCGCTCTAATCAATGAGAGCAGCGCAAACAAAGGCCATGCCAGCAACCGCGTGGATTTCAAATCGGGAACCCTCTCATGTTCACTACGATTGTACGCCGCCGTTTGGATGCAGGCGGAATCGCTTCGCCACAATCGAAAGGCCGAAGGGAATGGATAATCGCAACTGCCACATCCTGAAAACCAGAGGAGATCCCACGGCTTTGCCGGGGAGGCAGCAGAAGATTGACGGCTCCGGGAGTTAGGTTTTGGCACCGTATCGTCCTCCGTCGAGCGATTGCAGCCAGCCGGTTGTTGCTTTTGTGCGATTGCGATCAGACCCCTTTGAGGGGCCCGCAATCGTAAAGCCTCCGGATCTGCCGGAGGCTAATTACTTGTCGGCGGTCAGACCAGCGCCCTGGAATCGCGCGAATACGGTGTGCTGCCGATGGATTTGAGCTTCACCCGCGGCACCAAATCGGGGCACGCTGGACTCGACCTGCCAGCGCGCCCCGTGAGCCAGATCCCTCTCGACGAAGTCTGGCTTTATTAATCCTCCGAATTCCGAATGACTCTTATTTTTGAGCCTTGAGCATTGCAAGCTGTGCACGGATCGGCTTGGCCCTCGATTCCATCTTCGAGGCCTCACCCTTCCGCTTCAACTTCCGTAATACCACCGCGTACTCATCCAGCGTTTCGAGCAGGTATGCCGGAGGCGCGTCCCCGATTGCAACA
Organism: Acidobacteriaceae bacterium; assembly: GCA_025360145.1. Taxonomy (GTDB): domain Bacteria; phylum Acidobacteriota; class Terriglobia; order Bryobacterales; family Bryobacteraceae; genus JANXXV01. Next base: position 10,501 of record JANYCV010000567.1, on the reverse strand, counting down.
TTTTTCTTAGACTTCTTCATCGGGGTGTTCTTGTCATAGATTGCCAACGCTAGACGGTACAGCGGATCGGCATCGGCAAATTTCTCGCGGGCTACGTAGACGTTCGCCAGACTCCGCAGGCTTTGCAACGTCTCCTTCTCGTGGATCGAGAACGACTGCTTGAACAACGGCTCGGCCTCCACCAGCTTTTCCTGCGATGCATAGCAGGCGGCCAGTTTATCGAGACCGGAGGTGACCAGTTGATGCTCCGGACCTAGCGTTGTCGTGCGGATCAGTAGCGACCGCTCATAGAACGGAGCCGCTTCCGGAAACCGCTTCTGCTTCGTGTATAGCATCGCCAGATTGTCCAGCGCGCCAGCCATGTCCGCGTGCGACGGGCCAAAGGCGCTCTCCCGGATCGCCATTGACCGCAGGAAGAACGGTTCCGCCTTGTCGTACTTTTCCTGGTCCCGATACGCGTTCGCCATGCTGTCCAAAGTGACCATCAGATCCGGGGAGTTCGGGCCATACTGCTTCTCAAGGATCGTCAGGCACCGCATGTACAATTCGTCCGCCTCTTTGAATTTCGACGAAGTTACGTAAAGCGCGGCAAGCTTCGACAGCTCCGCCGCCATCTCCGGATGATCCGGTCCCTGGTTCTTCTCGCGGATCGAAATGGCCCGCTTCAGCATCGGCTCGGCTTCCGCATTCTTGTTCAGCGCCTGGCAGGACTGCGCCACATTCGTCAACGCGGGAATCAAATCAATATACTCCGGGCCGAACTTCTTTTCGAGGATTGTCAACTCCCGGCGGAAGTACGTTTCGGCCGAGACGAACTTCATCTGCGCGAAACACACCCGCCCCAGATTATCGATTTCCTTCGCCAGATCCGGGTGGAACTTGCCCAGGAACCGTTCCTTCAACGCCAGATGCCGCTCCATCAGGGGCTCAGCGTCGGCGTACTTGCTCTGTGCGCGATAGACCTGCGCCAGATCGTCCAGCGTATTGGACAACTTCGGGTCGTTCGACGCAAACTCGCGCGTCGACTTCATCGCCGCTTTCAGTTGTTTTTCTGCTTCCCGGTAGTTCCCAACTACGTAGGCTGCCTTTCCATCGGCATACTCTTTTTCCCAGTTGCTTAGACCGCCGGTTCCACTACCCACTGTGCTTTGTGCTCTCGCGGAAGTCGCGGAAGCCGCCAACACAGCCCCAACCAAAAGAAAACAGTGCAGATTTCTCATTTCTTCCTTCTATGCCCTCACGTGACAGTAATTGCAGTAATCTTTATCATCGTCATAACTGGAGAATTATAATAGATAGGGAATCCACTTACGGCAGCCTGGAACTCAAGTACTCGGTATACCCCAGTTTGTAGCGATCCCGGCGGCCTCGCCATGCCCCAGATTCCTTTCAGGTTCTGTGATTTAGATGCTCTCCGGGGTGTCCGGAAAATTTCATCTTAGTCCCAAGTAGCTCCGGATTCTAGCGCGGAGTACACTGGAGAGAACCCCTCCATGAATCCCCAAGCCAAAGCGATTTGTCTGCTGAGTGGCGGTCTGGATTCGTCCACGTGCCTCGCCATCGCCCGCAGCCGCCAGTTCGCCTGTTACACCCTCTCGTTCGACTATGGCCAACGCCACCGCGTGGAATTGGACGCCGCACGCCGCATCGCCGCAAGTCTGGGAGCCGAAGAACATCGCGTAGTCCCCATCGATCTCCGTGCTTTTGGCGGGTCCGCGCTCACCAGTGAAATTGCGGTGCCCAAGGGCCGCAGTGCCTATGAAATGGGGCACGGTATTCCGATCACCTACGTTCCCGCCCGCAACACGATATTCCTCTCATTCGCGCTGGCTTGGGCCGAAGTTCTCGGCGCCTCGGACATTTTCCTGGGCGTAAACGCGATCGACTATTCCGGCTACCCCGACTGCCGCCCCGAATTCATAGCAGCCTTCGAATCGATGGCAAATCTGGCCACCAAGGCCGGCGTCGAAGGCACCACAACGATCAAAGTGCACACCCCGCTGCTTCACCTTTCCAAGGCCGATATTGTGGAGCTGGGCGCAAGCCTGCACGTCGATTTCTCGCTCACCCACAGTTGCTACGATCCCGATTCCGCGGGACGGCCCTGCGGAGAATGCGATTCCTGCATCCTCCGGAAAAAAGGTTTCGCCGAAGCCGGCTTGGCCGACCCATTGGAGTACCCGACATGATTATTTCCGAAATTTTCTATAGCGTCCAAGGTGAAGGCATGCTTACCGGAGTGCCCTCCGTGTTTGTGCGCACCAGCGGATGCAACCTGCGCTGCACCTGGTGCGACACGCCGTATACATCGTGGGAACCGGCGGGCGACAACCTGATGCTCGGCGGCATTCTTTCCACGGTGCGCCGCTTTTGGGCTAGTCATGTGGTTGTTACAGGCGGGGAACCGATGATCGCGCCCGACATCGTCGCGCTGACGGAAGGCCTGAAGCGCATGGATCAACACATCACCATCGAAACCGCGGGCACGGTTTTCAAGCCGGTGGTGTGCGATCTGATGAGCATCAGCCCCAAGCTCTCGAATTCAACGCCCCACGAACGGGAAGACGGGCAGTGGGCCGCACAGCACGACCGTCTCCGCATTCAACCCGATGTGCTGCGCCACTTGATGGCGGAATACCCCTATCAATTGAAATTTGTAGTGAAACACAAGAACGACATCGCCGAGATCAAAGCGCTGGCCGAAGAGCTGGGCGCCGAAAAATCCCGCGTTTTGCTAATGCCGGAAGGCACCGATTCCCTCACCCTGCGCGAGCGCTCTCCGTGGATTGCCGAAGTCTGCAAGACCGAAGGCTACCGCTTCTGTCCGCGCCTTCACATCGACCTCTACGGAAACAAACGAGGGACCTAGACATGCCAACCCGGCAACTTCGCGATCTGGCCGGAATCGGTCCGGCCATGTTGAAGGATTTTGGGCTGCTTCACATTGGCTCGGTGGAGCAACTGGGGCAGCATGACCCGGTGATGCTTTACGACGATCTCTGCCGGCTGACAGGCACCCGGCAAGACCCGTGCGTGCTGGATACCTTTTGCGCCGCCGTAGCCCAGGCGCGCGATCCCAACCTTCCCGCGGAGCAGTGCAACTGGTGGTATTGGAGCGGCATCCGCAAGGCGAAGAAGAAATGATCGCCGTCTACCTTGGTCAAGGCCGCGTCTCAGTTCGTAAGGTTCCTAAGCCGCGCCGCCTTGAAGGCTTCGCCGTCATTCGTTTGCTGATGGGCGGAATCTGTAACACCGACCTGGAACTCCAGCGCGGCTACTACGATTTTGCAGGCATTCCGGGCCATGAGTTTGTCGGTGAAGTGACCGAGGCGGATGACCGCAACCTCATCGGCAAACGAGTAGTCGGGGAAATCAACATCGCCTGTACAAAGTGCGAATGGTGCGCGCGCGGCCTGGGCCGCCATTGTCCCAAGCGCAAGGTACTGGGCATTGTAAAACACCCTGGGGCATTCCGCGAATTCCTGACGCTGCCTGAGCGGAACTTGCATGTCGTTCCAGCGGGGATTGCTACCCGCCACGCCGTGTTTCTGGAGCCGCTTGCGGCTGCGTGCGAAATTCTGGACCAGGTGAAGATTCCCAAAGGCGATCCCGTGGCCGTCCTGGGCGACGGAAAGCTGGGACTGCTGATCGCGCAAGTGCTGCAAGCCCACGGCGCGAGCGTACACCAGTTCGGCCGTCACAAGGAGAAGCTTCGGATTGCGGCCAAAATAGGCGTTGCTACCGAAATGGCAACGAAGAAGCTGCCTGTTGCCGCATACGATTGGGTGGTGGACGCGACCGGCAGCGCCGATGGCCTGCGCACGGCTGTTTCAATGGCGCGGCCGCGCGGCACGGTCATCATGAAGTCCACTGTTCATGGGGCAGTGCCTATCGACACGGCACCCATCATTGTCAACGAAATCACACTGGCCGGCTCGCGCTGCGGACGCTTTGCGCCGGCCATTCAGATGCTTGGTTCAGGCAGGATCAACGTAGAGGACATGATCTCGGAATCGCACCAGCTCTCCGTCGCGCCCAAGGCGTTTGCCCGCGCTGCCGAACGCGGCGTCATGAAGGTTCTGCTCACTTCTTCGGCGGACTGATCATGATGTGCGCCCCTGCCGTGCCGGGGTACATCAGCCATGGCGCTGTTCCGGGAGTAATCGAAAGTCCCGTCGTCTCAGGCGTCGCATAAGGTACGTACACCACCCAGCGCAAATAGGCATCTGTCACCTCGCCTTTGGCCGCATCGAAACCGCTGCCTGTCAGGACATACAGCATCCGCGGTTCACGCGGCATCTTGACTTTGCCCTCATCCACTTCTTTCCAGCGGGACTCATGCCGTTCTTTCCCCTTCACATCCTTCGCCAGTTCCCGGCCGCGCGCCATGAACGGTTCCAGGTCCTTGTGGTAACAGGCCACGCTGAACGCCTTAACATTCGGATCGTGCGCCAGGCAGACCATCTCGTTAGTGCCTTTCCGGAGCGTCACTACGGCACCTTTCTCGTTGTAACCGAGCACGGTGGCATCAGCCCGCCGCTCCTTTGGCGCGGCAAGAACGGAGGACGCGATCTGATCCGCCGCCGGCGCGACATCTACGGCTAAGGCAGGCATTACTGCCGCAAATCCGGCAAATAGAACAACCAGGTGATTCTTCATTTCACAAGCTCCTCGAAATCGACGGTGGTATGCCGCGTCTCGTAGTATCTCAAAAATTCAGAGAAAAAACTGGAATGCTGTGATCGATTCGGAGCAAACTTCCCGCACTCGCCGCATCGCCAAGCGCTCGCGAGGATTTCCCATGCGTCTACGACGGACACGACGGTTCTCGCCGCGGACCTCACCAATCTGTTCGGGGACAATGCGGCATTCCTCACGCAGGTGACGATCATGGACCCGAATACCGGCGATCCCGACATTGACTGATGTGTTTCACGCACCCTCAATCTTCCGGGCAGGATTTTGAGTGGTTTCAGACCTTCGATCACATTGGCAGATACTGCAATGGCCCGTGTATCGACCCGGCGGCTACGCTGACCATTTCGTCCACGGCCGGCCTAGGACTGGCGGCACGCGCTAGTTCCAATCGCCGTAACCCGCACCGAACTCATCCCCAAGAGCCTTGAGTCTTTCTCTAAAATGGTGTAGCGTATGCCTGAGAGTAGGAAAAACGAGGAGAAACCATGTCTATCCGAATTTACCTAATGTTGACGCTGTTGATCCCGCCGGCTGCCTGGTCTCAGGCTGTGACGGCAACGCTGCTGGGCTCTGTCGGCGACTCTTCGGGCGCCGTGGTTCCGGGTGCAGCTGTAACCGCGACGGAAACGGCTACCGGCGTGACTCGAAAAACCACGACCAATCCGGAAGGGATTTACACCATCCCCTATCTCACGCCGGGCACCTACCGCATTGAGGTTGAAGCTGCCGGTTTCAAGAAATTAATCCGTGAGAATCTGGAACTGCGGGCAACTACTTCGACTCGCGTGGATACAACATTGGAGCCGGGACAATTGACGGAAACAGTGGAAGTACGTGGGGAAACTCCTCTCCTGCAGACCGACCGGTCCGAGGTTTCCCGCAGTTTCAATCGGAAGGCCGTTACCGAACTGCCCCTGGCCGACCGCAGCTTTCAGTCGTTGGTGGGTCTTCTGCCCGGTGTCGCGCCCCCCAGCGTCGACTTCACGCGCGCCGAGGATCCTCAGGGCACCACGTTCTTTCGGGCCAATGGGCAGGGAAACTCGGCCAACAACACCCAGGTCGACGGGCTCGACAATACCAACCCCACGCTTGGCCTCACCATCTACATCCCTTCCGCCGAAGTCGTGCAGGAAGTCAATATCACCACCAGCAACTACAATGCGGAATTCGGCCGCGCCGGTGGAGCCGTGCTCAATGTCATCACGCGCGGCGGCGCCAATCAACTCCACGGCTCGTTGTTCGAGTTCCACCGCAACACCCCTTTCCGCGCGCGAAATATGTTCAACATCGACACACAACCCAAGCCCACCTTCATCCGCAACGATTTTGGCGGCACCCTGGGCGGACCTATCAAACGCAACAAGACGTTTTTTTTCGGGGGATTCCAGGGCCGCACCCTGCGTCAGTCGAGTACCGTCACCAGTACGTTGCCGGTAGCCCCGTGGCTGCGGGGGGATTTCAGCGGCGTTCCCGGCCTGACGATCTTCGACCCGGCTACCGGTAACGCCGATGGTACCGGCCGTACTGCGTTCCCCAACAATCAGATTCCGGCAAATCGCTTCCACCCGATAGCTCAGAAAATACTGCCGCTCCTTCCAGCGGCAAATCAACCGGAGTTCCTCAATAATTTCATTTTCAATACACCTTTCGCCTATAACGGCAGATCCTACGACGGACGCGTCGATCACGTCTTCAGCGACAACACTCGCGGCTTTGCCAAGTTCAACTACTCCGGCTACAAGGTAACCAGCAGGTCTGTCCTGGGCGATGCAATTGGCGACGGCACCATCAGCACCCCATACACCGTCACCGCGATTCTGAACCTGACGCATAATTTCAGTCCGGCTCTTATATCGGAATTCCGTGGCGGTTACAACCGCTACTATACGAACGTCAATGGACTCGATCTGACGACGGTCACCAACCAGACCCTCGGAATACGCAATCCGAATCCCGACGCGATTTCGAGCCAAGGCATGGCCCGTATCAATATCTCCGGGATGCCCGGAATCGGGACGCCTGTTGTCTATCCGTTGATAAACGCGGATAACCTGTTCAACTTCATCAATACCTGGACCAAGCTGCAGGGCAGGCACACTTTGAAATGGGGAGCCGACATCCACCGTAACCGCATGGACCGCTTTCAGCCGCAAGGGTTGAACTTCGGACCGCGCGGTATGTTCCAGTTCAACCCCGGTACCACCGCGTTGCGCGGAGGCCCGGCGCTTGGTCCTTTCGGATCGTTCGGCAATGCGTTCGCCGCCTTCCTGGTTGGAGCCGTGGACCAGACCAGCCGCACTTACATGCCCGTCACACCCACCAACCGGCAGACGCAATTCTTCGCATTTTTCCACGATACGTTCCAGTTGAGTCCCAGGCTGACTCTCGATCTGGGTCTGCGTTGGGAATTGTACACGCCCATCAAGCCGAGGTACGCCGGCGGTGCATCCAACTACGATCCGGAGACCAACAGCCTTCTCATCGCCGGATATGGCAGCAACGACCTGGCCAATAACGTGAAGACCGACTGGAACAACTTCGCGCCGCGCTTCGGCTTCTCCTACCGGCTGGGTGACAAGAGCGTGATCCGCAGCGGTTACGGTCTCAGCTACTACACCGGGCGCTTCGGCTTCACCGGCGGAACGTTGTCAACGCAATTTCCGGTTCTCTACAACATCCAGAACGGAGTGGAGAACGACTTCACCGTGGAGGGCTCATTTTCCAGTCTTCCGCCCGTCCCCGACATCCCGCTTCCCCAGAACGGAATTATCAGTCCGGCTCCCAACCAGGCATTCTTTACGGTCCCCCGTGATAATCCGATCTCATTTGTGCATAGCTACAATTTCACCTATCAGCGTGAATTGGGCTGGGGCGTCGCCTGGGACATCGGTTATGTGGGATCGCTCGGACGCCGGATTCCCTACCAGCGGCAGCTCAATGCGGCCCTCCCAGGTACTGGTGCGGCGGGGCGGCCGTTCACCGCCCGCTTCGGACGGACTGCGAACGTCGATTTGCGAACGAATGGTTTGAACAACAACTACAACTCACTCCAGACGAACATCGCGAAACGGTTTTCCAGCGGACTCAGCTTCACGGCCGCGTACACGTGGAGCAAGGTGCTTGGCGTGGGGGACGACCAGGGCGGTTTCATCGTCCAGACGGATATCCGCCGCAACTATGGGCCTACCGGGTACGACCGCACGCACATGTTCGTCAGCAGCCATTTATACGAACTGCCCTTTGGCGCGGGTAAGCGCTACCTGCAGAGCGGTCCGGCCGCGTACATCGCGGGAGGCTGGCAGTTGAACGGTATCTTCCGCATTGTTTCCGGCGCGCCCTTCACGCCGGTTGCCGACGCCACGGCTTGCAATTGTCCAGGCAACAGCAACTTTGCCGATGCGATAGCTCCAGCGCGATACACCGGGGGCAAGGGCCGGGGACCTCTTTGGTTCGACCCGGCTTCCTTTGCCGCACCGGCGCCGAATCGTTTCGGCAATGCGGGACGGAACAGCCTGCGTGGCCCTGGCTTCGTGAACTACGATCTTTCTCTGGTCCGCAACTTCGCCATGTTTGAGCGCTTCCGGTTAGAGTTCCGCGCCGAGGCGTACAACCTCACCAACACACCGCGTTGGTCTAATCCGGTGAACAGCGTGAACAACTCAGCCTTCGGCCAAATTCTCAGCGCCAGCGGGGAGCGCGAACTGCAGCTTGCCTTGCGACTCACATTTTAGTTCACAGGCTGCGATCTGTGTCGATCGGTTCGGCGGCCGCTGGAGGCCATCTCGCGAACTTTCTTGCGGGAGTTTCCTGCGAGACTTTCGGAAAAAACGCGCGTTATCGTGACAGGTCAAAATACCGGTTGACGTTCTAGGCCCTTTACCTTGGGATCTGCATAGAACCACGCCTTCGGAGGAGTTCAACCATGCGTCGGCTGCACAGGCGTATCTTCGTTCCTTTGCTGTTCTTTATCGCCAGCACCAATGGACATGCGAGCACTTTGTTGTTCGCAAACCTAACGAATCCTCAAGAGAACCCGCCTGCGACGCCTACATTGGCGGGTGGAAGTTTCAGGCCCGCATCGTTCGGAACGGAAACGCTTACGTTGAACGAGGCGATGACGGCAATGACATTTTCCGCGCAACTCCAACCTGAACTTCAACCACCAACGCGGGTGTTGTATAGGGAAGTTTTGGATCTCCTTTCTGCAATGATAACAATCCAAACAACGTCATTAACCCTCCATTCGTTACCGGTGTCGGCGGAGTGATCAGCGGCAAGTGGGATTTGCCGGAAGGGAATAACACGACGTTTACTGCGCAGCATCAACTTCCACACTACCCAGTTCGGCGGGGGCGAGATCCGCGGTGCAATCACCGTTATTTCTGAACCTTCAACGGTTGTTCTGTCCGGCATCGGGGCAATTGGCCTAGCCGGTCTTGTGCGCCGCCGCGGGAAGATTTCCGGGCCGCGCCCGTGGCGATTGCCCAAGTCAACGCGGCGACTCCGTGCGCGTGGACCGATGTCGTTGATCTGGCGCCCCATTTAAGAGTGCGCGAATTACCATCGGTCGAGACTGCCATGGAAGCCATGGTCAACAACGTCCGCATTCCCGGCAGCCTGCTCACCAAAATCTAATGCTCCGACCGCCAACTCAATCGGTCCTAACCAGCAGACCCTCAAGTATCTCTGCACAATCCATTCGCAGCACGATAAAATGGAGTTTCTTACGCAATTCGAACCCGAACTAGTTCTGGAACAGCCCATCGAATCGTCCATGGACCGGGCTGGCGAGTGGTTTCCACAAATCAGCCGGCTCCATCCGCACGCTGAGCAGTCCGAATTTGACACTACTATCCCGCGTCCGGTAAACTCAATAGTTTGTAACACGAATTGGAGATACATCTGTCTATGAATACGCAATTCCCGACCAAGAACGAAATCCCACGTAATTGGCACGTTATGGACGCAGAAGGGGTTGTCCTCGGCCGGTTAGCCAGCAAAGCCGCCATGATCTTGATGGGCAAAACCAAACCAATCTACACGCCCTTCATCGATACGGGCGATCATGTCATCGTCATCAACGCCGAGAAGGTCAAACTCACCGGCGCAAAAGAAGAACAGAAGATCTATCGCCGCCATTCGGGCTTTCCGGGTGGACTCAGCGAAATTCAGGCGAAGAAAGTTCGCGCAACACGCCCGATCCGGATGGTTGAGCAGGCCATCGCGGGCATGCTTCCCAAGACCAAAATGGGGAAGCAGATGTACCGCAAGCTGAACGTTTATGCGGGCGATAAGCATCCTCATCAGGCACAAAAGCCCGTCGATCTGGCAGTATAACGACGGTTTAGGAATAAGGGGAATTAGATAGTGGCAGCTTTAGTACAGCACTTGGGAACAGGCCGGCGGAAGACGTCGGTAGCGCGCGTGTTTCTGCGCTCCGGCAAAGGCACCATCACCATCAATGGCCGAGCCGGTAATGAGTATTTCACCACTGAGTCCTCCAGGGCCATGGTGCGTCAGCCGCTTCTGGCAACCGAAACGGCCGAAAAATTCGATGTGATGATCTTAACCAACGGCGGCGGCTTCACAGGCCAGGCCGGCGCAGCCCGTCTAGGCATCGCCCGGGCGCTGGTTGAGTTCAACGCCGAACTGCGTGGCAAGCTCAAGCAGCTCGGTTTCCTGACCCGCGATCCCCGCAAGCACGAGCGCAAGAAGTACGGTCAGAAGGGCGCCCGCAAACGGTTCCAATTCTCCAAGCGGTAATGTCACGGGCGGCGTTCGCATTTCTCTGCAAGCGACACGC
>JANYCV010000566.1 GCA_025360145.1 Acidobacteriaceae bacterium | reverse complement strand
GCTCAGCTGGTAGAGTGCAACCTTGCCAAGGTTGATGTCGCGAGTTCGAATCTCGTCTCCCGCTCCAAATTCACCTTTGTTTTGCGGTTCCGCTTTTGATTCGTTCCAGCAACTGGACGCTCAGTAGAAGAAAGCGCGGGACGTGAAACGCTCCTTTGTAGTTATTCCCCTTCAGGCTGTGTGTCAAGTTACCCTGCCGGTCGCAATAAGCAAACCATTCACCGTACTCTGGATCAGCGAAATGCTGGTAGGCGTAGCTGTCCAACCGTTCCAGCCAAGTCAGCCATTTTTCGTCGCCCGTAATGGAATACGCCAGCAGCACCGCATAAAGCGCTTCTGTGTGCGGCCACCAGAGTTTCATTGACGATTCCAGTTGAAGTGTTGGCCGGCACTCCACATCCATGAAGTAGTACAGTCCGCCATAATCCCGATCCCAACCGAATTCCAACGAGCCTTCGATAATTTCAAGAACCTGCCGCTGCCGTACCTCATCCGGAAACCGCTGCAACAGACGCAGCAGGAACCAGGCTACTTCGAGTGAGCTGCCTGGGCAGAAAAGCCGTCCCTCCGGAGTCGCGGCGAGGCTCGATCCGTCAAGGGCAACAGTTTCCATGAGGATGCGCCGTTCCGCGTCGTAGTGCCGGAACGCCGCAGCCAGACAGTCCCGCATGATTTCACGGTAGCGGGGATCCGCCGAAACCGCCGCCAACTCCATCGCCATGGACGCGACCACCATTACGTCCGCCAAACTGCTGACCGCAGGGCTTCCCGGAAACACCGGCCGGTCCATCAGCTCCGGATTGGCAATCCAATCGCGGATCGACCAGAATAACGCAACAGCTTCGCTACGGATTTCGTCGTCGCCGGTGGCCTTTGCATATTCCAGCAAGCCCATCATCACGAATACTGCTGCGTAAGGCTTCCGCTGATAGAACGCCGGGCTGCCTTCCCGCGCCAGGCTGAAATAGCATCGGCCCTTTTCGTCCCGGGCATACCGGCGGATGAAGCCGACGCCGAGTTTCGCCATATCGAGCCACTCGGGACGTTGTTCCAGTTCGTTGTATAGCTTGCTGAACATCCACACCATCCGGCCCTGTAACCAGACGTATTTCCGCGTATCGTAGACGGTTCCATCCCGTTCGAGACAGGTGAAATAACCCCCGGATTGGCGGTCCGGCGCATGCTTCAGCCAGAACGGAATCACCGATTCGAGAAGGTCTTTGCGGTAGCGCGTGGCGTAGGTTTCGAGCAACGGCCTCAATCCGGCTTGCGCAGTGTCCGAGCGTAGAAGTCCATCGTCTTGCCCCATGCTTCACAGGCTACCGCAGCGTTGAAATTGGCACCAGTATCATTGTTGAATGCGTGGCCCACGCCTTCGTAAATGTGCAGGGAAAACGGTTTGTTCTTGTCGAGCAACGCCGTCACCACGGCTGGAACCCTCGACGTAAAATTTCTATCGAGCTGTGCGTAGTGCATCAGCAAAGCCGAATTCATGTTGTCGAAGCGATCCAGCGGCGCGGGTGGCGCTCCGTAGTAAACCACCGCCGCGGTGAGATCTTGCTGGCTAACCGCGAGGTTGAAGGAATGGCCGCCCCCGGCGCAGAAGCCGATGCAGCCGATACGGTCCGCCTTAACGATGCCAAGCGTACGAAGGTAGGCGATACCGGACTTCAAATCCGCCAGAGCATCGTTCGCAGTTACGTTGTTATAGGCACGGCCAGCATCAGCGGGGTCCGGAAAACGATCGGTGCCACCCTGACGAGACAAGAGATCGACGCCCAGCGCGACATATCCGGCTCGCGCGAATCGGCGCGTTACGTCTTTAATGTGATCGTTCAGGCCGCGATTTTCGTGGATGACCACGATTGCCGGAATTTGAGCAGTGAAGGGTTTTCGCGGCAGCGCCAGGTATCCGAACAACCTGCCTGCGTCACCGGGGAAATCCGTGAATACGCCTTCGACGTCAGGCGCATCCGCCGGAACCCGAACATCCGCCGGACAGGCATTGGCGATCTGCGCAGAAGCCGTCTCCGGTATTCCCAGGCTCACCAAAGCAGCGGTGGTGGCTGCGGCACTTCCGGTGAGCGCCGTCACGCGCTTCCACAATTCGCGACGATTAAACGCACCGTCTACCTAAAGATGCACTAGTTCATCAATTGCATTCGGATCCATCTCGAACTCCTATTCGGAAATAAATCATACCGGTACCCCGTATCTTACTATCGAACAGCAGACTTGAAAAGGAGGTGGTTTTGCTTCACGCAAGATTACCAGCGTCCGGCTATCAGTTAAATAGATTGATCTGTTTACGAATCGGGTTGGAGTTTTTTTGGGAGATCATCTCTGCCCGGGCCGAGTGAGGCCTCAAGGCCAAGGCGCTTCGACGCCCGCACCTATCGATAGAGCTTGTCGCGTTTCCCGGAAGTTCGGGTTAGCTGGGTATGTGCTTGACTCAGGTAATTACTACGGCAGCAGCTCACCCTGGTGGGGCGGGCCCCCTGGCCGGCGCGGGACGCCCTCGTCACGCTGCTGGAAGCGGGACGAGGGCATTAATGCGGCAGCCACACGAAACGCTGCGAGACCGTACCCACTTGAGTCAAGCTCATCCCCATACCCAGTTCGGGTTAAATGTACTTGTCAATGTAAAGGACTCGTCAACACTTGCTGCCTCTCGCTAACGATATTCACCCAAATGGCCGATTTACAGCCTCGCCATATACCTTTCCCAAGTCTTCGGACGCAGCTTTCCCAGATGGGCAATTCCTGTCACTGTCTTGTTTGTTTAAACCGGGACCGCTCAGCTTGCTTTGGTCAGCTCCGGGGCTAGTTCTTGCGGCAACCGCGCGATTACCCATGGATTGTGCGCCGACACGCTCCAGGCAACTTCCCGGTTTTGATTCCCATACCCTTTTCTCAGCAACGGGCTTCCCAGGAACCCGTTCGTGAAAATAGAGACGCGAGGCTCGGTTTGCGAACGCCTTGTTTGGATTCCGCTATACTCCGTTCGGCCTGCTTGATGATGGGACGGATGATTGCGCCTGCGGCGCGGATGATGTCGCTAAACCCGGCCTAAGTACAGAAAACTACGTTTTCCGATGATCGCTGACATCGTTACGCCGCGCCAGCGACAGGCGGTGAAACGGCCGCTCCACATTGCCCGATCTGAGGATGTCGCCGATTCTTTCCAACTGCTTCTTCCACTCGCGAAACTCCACCGGGCCGGCAATGCTGGGGATGTAGCCGGCTAGATGTCCTTGTTGGGATTCAGTCCGGGGAGCGGGAGAAGGTTGAAATGGGTGGGAACTCCGAATTATTGACGGTTAATTTTGATTGCTCGAACAAATACTCGTGCTTATGTTTGGCCAGATTGCAGGAAAACGTCCAGGCCGAGTAGCGTCAGTGTATTACGGGACAGGCTCCAGATACAGGAAAGTGCATGTTCTGGCGGGACGAGAGATGGTGCAAGAGCCTGGTGCCCTCTACAATGGCTTACTTCTAGCCCCAATCAGAGGTAGACGCGTTTAACGCGAGAGCTGATGGCACACAACACACTATACGAGATTGTCCCGGCAACGCGCGCCATTTCTTGTGCGTCGATGCTGACATCGCCCTCGCTACCCAGCAGCGTCACCGCGTCGCCGGGTTTCAGGGCGGGGCAATGTGTGGCGTCGATGGTGGTCATATCCATCGACACCGCGCCAAGAATCGGAACCCGTTGGCCGCAAGCGATCACGTGTCCCTTGTTCGAGAGCCGGTGCGGAAGCCCGTCTGCGTAGCCTACGGCCAGCACTGCAATTCGCATTGCCTCTGGTGCCCTATACATGCCGCCGTATCCAATTAACGCCCCACCGTGCACTTCCTTCACGGTCAGCACCGAAGCCTTCCACGTCAGCGCCGGCTTTACATGTAGCAGGTTGGGTGGTCCTTTGCCGCGTGCCGGTGAAGTGTATCCGTAGATCGCATGGCCCGGGCGCACCATGTCGCACCACGCTTCCCTGCGGCCGTAAGCGATTGCGCCGGTGCTCGACATATGCGCCATGGGCGGCACGATGCCCGCAGTTCGCAGCGCTTCACAGAGGCCGAGAAAGTAGCGCGTCTGTTCTCCGGTCTGCCGTGAGCTGAAATCCGATACCGATGCGAAGTGCGTCATCAGCCCTTCGAGCCGCACATTTCGCGCCGCGGTGATGGCTTGGTGAATCTCCCCAACTGCGGCACGCGTGCCCAGCCGTCCCATGCCGCTATCAATTTTGAGATGGTAATCCGCAAGTGTGCCGCGCTGGCGGGCCAGCTCATCGAGTTCCCGCAAATCGTCCAGCGAATGAAGGACTGGAGTCAGCTTATGTTCCAGCATCGCGACGCGGCCTGCCGGCAGGAAGTCGGCCATTACCAGAATGCGTCCGGCGATGCCCGCTTGCCGGAGTGCAACGCCTTCCTCCACGTTGCTCACCGCAAGCCAGCGCGCTCCGCGGTCTACAAGTGCCCGCGATACTTCGATCGCCCCGTGGCGGTAAGCATCGGCCTTCACTACAGGCATTACTTCCACGGCGGGTCCCACTACCAATTTAATTGCGTTGAAATTGTCTGCGATCTGCCGTAGCGATACTTCGATCCAGGACCGGTAAGGCGACGTCGACATACTCTAACGTTGGCACAGCCTGGACAGCAGTGTCTCGTATTGAAACGTGACCGCGTCCCAACTATATCGTTCCCGAACGCGCTCTATTGCCTTAGCACGCCACTGGTCCTGCTGAACGGCGGACATCGCTAGCACTTTCGCCATCGTCTCCGTTAGATCTGCGGTGAATGGAAGCGCACAGCCACCGGCTACTTCTTGGTTCTCTACGGTGTCAAAGTAGAGGGTCAGCGCCCCGCGACCCATGGCTTCGATCAACGCCGGGTGCGTGCCTCCTACTTCGGTGGCATGGACATAGGCGAAGCAGTGTGATTGCAATTCGCGGTAGCCCGTGCCGTAGATAGCTCCCGGCATCACAATACGAGGATCATCAGTATCGCGCACGCGCCGGATGAATTGATCCGCATACGGCGCGTCGCCAATGATTGCCAGTTTCTTGGTGGTGGCCAAGCGCTCAAATGATTCGCGGACCATCATGGCGTTGTTTTCCGGCTCCAGCCGGCTGACATAGAGGAAGTATTCGCCGGATTCGAGACCGAGCTTAGTCAGAATGTCCGTGCTCCGCACTTTACCCAGTTCCGCCCCGTAGGCGATGAAGTTGGTCGGCTTGGCGTAGCGCGTCTGGTAGTACTCAGCGATGTTCCGCGCATCGGAAACCACGGCGGTGGGGCAGAACGTCGCCAGCCGTTCTGAAATCAGGTACCATGCTTTAGCTGCGGCGTTCCACTTCTTGCGTTTGCGTTCGAGGCCGTCCACGTTGAGCGCCACCGGGATGCCCAACAAGCGCGGCATCCACGTGAAGATGGCGTTCGCCGCATTGCAGTACAAAGCCACATCCTGACGGTGGAGCAATAAATGAATGGTACTGAGGAATGTGTGGACGATCGTGTCGAAGTATTTGTGGCGGATAGTGGGAAGATACACGAGATCGACTCCCAGGCAGGGCGACGGAGACTTTTCACGGCAGTAGACGGTAACGCGATGGCCGCGCTCCACCAATCTTCTGGAAAGCTCTTCCGCAAATGTCTCGAAACCACCATAAGCCGCAGGAATTCCGCGCGTACCCAGGATGGCAATTCTCATGCGGGTGCGAACCTACCCTCGGGCCGCTTTTTGTCGCGAGAGAACCCGGGCAGAGGGCTTCGGAGCCGGACGGCTGACCGGCTTGTAGGAGAACCAGCTTGCAAGATATTCGTCCGTCACGCGGCGCCGGCTCATAATGTTGCGGCGCTTAGCCATCACACGACGCCAATTTGTCGCGACGTATGCAAATGCTTTTAGCGAACTCTGTTCCCGCACCAGACAGCAACCGATGACCACCAGATCGCGCGCTGTAATGGACAGAAAGTTACGCCGGTAAAGATCCCCGGTGATATTCTTCATACGCATCAGGAAGCGATTCTTCACTGAATGCATGTTGATTTCCGGCGGCAGAGCGCGGCGTTTTCCGGGAAGTACGTTGCGCACATGGTAACCCCGGGAGTTTGGCGTGTATATACAGCGCCATCCCAACAATTGCGAACGCCAGGCGACGTCGGCATCTTCGCGATAGACAAAGAAATCCGGGTCGAAGTACTCGCCGTCCATCGCTACATCGTCAATCATCGACCGCCGATAGAGTGCGGCTGCCGCCGTGGCCCCGAAGACGTACTCGTAGTTCAGGTAGTGGCCGTTATCGATTTCCTGGCTGCCGCGATCCAGGTGCCGCAGCATGGGAGTAAAGTAAATACCGGTGGAATCGACCAGCGGCGTATCCAGATGGTCGAACGTCGATTTAATCGCGAGCAGCTTGCCGCAAACTGTACCGACCTTGGGATCGATTTGTCCGGCATCCACCAGAGCCTGGATGAAATTCGGCAGCAGGAGGACATCCGGATTGAGAGTGAAAACCCACTCGCCGCTCGAAAGCTGGATTGCCTGGTTCTGGGCCGCGGCGAATCCGATGTTCGTATCATTGTAAACAATGCGGCAACGGTCTTCAAACGGCTCAAGAATGTCGATCGTTCCGTCGGTCGAGTTGTTGTCGATGACGATAATTTCAATCTTCGGGTACTTCTGAGCCAGCGCCGATTCCAGGCATCGCTTAATGAATCGTCCGCTGTTATAAGTCACAATTGTGACGGATACAAAATCGTTATAGGCCATGCAACCGGTCTAGAAATGGATTCATGAAGCGTAAGTGACTATCTGGACTGCTAAACATGTTTTTCAATAACTTGCGAGGCGCCAGCAGGATCCGTTAAAACCCGTTTAGAAGCACCCAAAACTCCGGCCCGGCCGACGAACAGGCTTCTAATGGCTAGCCGCATTACTCTACTATAAACCGATACCGGCGTCAGGGTCCGATGGAGCAGGACCCCTACAATCGCTCGTGGAATGCAGGCTACAGCGACTGCCAGGCTCACTACGCGGCTGGACGAAGCCGAAAAGTGCTTCGCCGCGTATCTAAGAAGGCTACCATACCAGCATAGCTGACGCGACGCGAAAGTTAAGTTTCCCGCTGAATGCCCGCCCAGGTGGCGCGCCACAGCCGACGGGACGTAGACAATTCGAAAGCCTTCGCGGCGCAAGCGCTTACAGAAATCCACGTCTTCAAACCACACCGGCTGGAAGCCTTCGTCGAAGCCGCCTATCACTTCCCATGCCGCCTTACGGATCATAAAAAAGGCGCCTGCGGGCTGGTCTACGTCGGTTTGTTCCAGATCGGTGATTCGGGGCCGGTATGCCCGGTTGGCTGGATTTCCAGGCCACAGCCGGTTCAGGCCCAGAGCTTCGAAACTGAGCGTCCACACGGTGGGGAATCCACGAACATGGAAACCAGTCTGCGTTGTTCCATCCGCGTTGATTAACCGGCCCCCCGCCGCTGCGACATTCGCCTGGCCTGCCGCCTCCACCAGAGATTGTAAGCCGGACAGCAGTACGGTATCTGGATTTAGTAACAGGACAAAGTGTGTATTGAGCAGGGCGATGCCCTGGTTACAGGCGCCGGCAAATCCCCGGTTGTTGGGGTTCGCAACCAGCCGGACGCCGGGGCGGCGCCGTACGTGATCGAGCGTTGCATCCTGGGAGTTGTTGTCAACGACTACAACCCGGGTACCGGAAAAGAGCAGGCATGCATCCAGACAATCCCCGATGACATCTTGCGAATTGTAGGTGACAATGACTATCCCGACCATATCAAGCCCACTTCAACTTAACGCAAAATAGATCCGCCAGTACCAGTCAAAGCCCGTCTGGTGCTGCAGATCCAGGATCTGGCGCTCGCTTTCCAGCAGAATCCCAGGAATTGCGTCATCTCCCACACCTCGCATCTGACGGAACATTCGCAGGCCGTCTAGCTTGCCATGAAGATAGGCAGCGCCGGCTCCGTGGCGCAACGCGACAAAACCCCACAGCAACTGCGCAAGTGCAATTGGCCAGCCAAATTTCCAAACGAAGCCAATCGGGTAGTGCTTGGCTACCAGCAAAACCTGATTTCGTGCGATCTGGCGTACGGTTCCTGGATTCCAGGCACCCAAAGTCGCGCTGCCTTCATGGAATGCCACTGCGCCGGGGACGTAGCTGCCGGTGTATCCCTTCGACGCACCGCGTAACCCAAAGTCCACATCTTCCAGATAAGATTCCAAGCGCTCGTCCAGCCCGCCCACGCGCCGGAAGAGCTCCGTTTTCATAACTAACGCTGTGAACGGCGGAAAGAGGATTGTGTGGGGCTGATTCCAGACTGGTCCATCGGCCCGGCCGTGACCGCACCTCCAGGAGCACCCGCCGCGGCTGATGGCGTCGAACGAGCCGTCAATTGTGTCTTGCCGGTTGGCGTTGAGTAGCTTACCGGTTGCGAACCAGACTCCTGGTACTTCCAGTTGAGCCACCAATCTTTCCAACCAATCTGATCGAAGGAGAACATCGTTGTTTAAAATTGCTACAAAAGTAGATCTGCACTCTTCCACGCCACGGTTCACCGCGGCGCTAAATCCGAGATTGCGCTGGAAACGGATCACCCGGGCACCCAATGATGCGGCAATTTCTACCGAGTTGTCCTCCGACCCGTTGTCGACGACAATGATCTCGGCAATGGGACTCGTCTGAGCCGGAAGTTGTTTCAATAAAAGCTCGAGACGCTGGCTACCATTCCAGTTCGGGATGACTACCGATACGCTCATTTCCGCTTGGAGAATCTCTTCTTTACTAGAAAGAACAGGTTGTTGAAGCCATCGCGCCACGGATTCAGCTTGATTTCTCCCAGACGCGAAGAATATTGGATGGAGATTTCCGCAAAGCGGACATTCGGGCATTTCAGCGCTTCGATCTTGATTTCCTCGGAGAAGGCCATGCTGTCGGATTCCAAGGTCATGGATTCGAGGATCGACCGGCGGAAAACCCACATTCCCGATTGCGAATCGCGCACCCAACGGAAGTAAAGCAGGGACATTGCAATCGACAAGACGAGGTTCCCGAACTTGTGCTTGAAGCTCATCGCCTTCCGATCACGGACCGGGAAGCGAGAGGCGCTCAGAAAATCTACTTCGAGATGGAGGAAAGCTTCGAGCAAATAAGAGATGGCATCGGGCGGATAGCTGTGGTCGCCGTCAAGGGTGACAATGATGTCTCCGGTGGCGTTGGAGAAGCCCTTTTTGTAGCTGCGCCCGTAGCCGCGCACCTCTTCCCGAATCACTTCGGCGCCGAGGCTCTTCGCCACGTCGGAGGTGCGGTCCGTGGAACCATTGTCGACAACAATCACCTGGTCGACGAACTGCGGCATCCGCTGAAGCACCTGTTCGATGCCCTGCTCTTCATTGAGACACGGAATGATGACCGTTATGGAGTGGTCCTTATACACAAAGCTCAACTGTAGCGCAGGTGATCCACGTTATGATGAGGTTGTTATGAAAAGCCGGACATTGTTGCTATCGCTGGTGGCAGGAATCGCCTTGTGTGCTTCCTTCCCGGAATTGTCACGGGTGCAGAATGTCTATATTCTGCCGATGAGCGGGGGGCTTGATCAATACCTTGCGAAGAGCTTAACGCAGCACCGTCAATACCAGGTGGTGGCTGATCCGAAAATCGCCGATGCGATTTTCACGGACCGGCTTGGAGACACGTTCGAGAAGAAGTTATTGGAACTCTACCCGCCGCCTCCTCCGCCGGAGAAACCAATCGAGAAGAGTGCTAAGGACGACAAGGATGAGAAGAAGACAGGGAAAGACAAAGACAGTATGACGGTGAAGGAAGAGCCGATGGTGCGATTGGGCGGATTCAGCCGCAATCGAGGCAACATCTTCCTGGTGGAACGCGCGTCGAAGAAAGTGATCTGGTCGTTGTACAAGCGGCCGAAGAGCACGACTCCCGACGATATGAATCGAATTGCGGAGTCGATTGTGTCCGATCTGCAGCGGGACATCACGGGCAAGAAGAACTAAGCTCTAATCCGCGCGATGTTTCCGGGACAGCTTCTTGCTGATGTCGGGATAGAACTCCTTCATTACGTTGAAGAGGGCATCATAGCCAAGCTGAGTGGACATCCGGGCGAAGATTCCGCTGACGTTCCGTTCGTCGCTGGGATAGTAGGCAGTGGAAACAGCGCCCGACGCGATGTTTCCGGCGAATTCCGAAATGTTGAAGGCGCGTCCGCCGGCGTCTGTGCGAGTAATCAAGATGCGGCTGAGCGCGTAGCCGGTGCGAATCCACGGGTTCCCTTCTCCCTTTCGGATATACCGTGGATCGTGATGAAGAAGCGCCGGAAACACTCCGGTGACAAAGAGCTCGTTCGTAAAGCCATCCGTAAAATCCGCGCCGTACCTCTTTGCGTACCCCTTCAATCCTTGGCCATAGCCAGGTTTGACGTCCGTTGCCTGTTCGGTGCCGGCGATCACTGTCAGGTACGCGAATGTAAAGGGGTCAAAATAATGACCTGCCAGCTTGAACTTGTCCTTCACCGTGATGGCGCTGATGGGTGCGGTGGGGTCGTTAACCGTCTTGTAGTTCGGCAGGACTTTGAACATCCGTTGATCGTCATCTGCCTTTGGTATTGATTGGACGTCCGTTGGGGGTTGCGCGATTATGAAGTTACAATTGGCCGCAAATAGAGCAGCGAAGGCGAGCTTGCTGGTTTTCAGATAAAGGCCTCTATCTACATATGACGGCTGACGGGCAGGTCAAGTTACCGATTCCGCTTCCCGCCAGCGTACGTTCATTTCAGGCGGATAAACCTAACCGCCGCGGACGCTATCGCGGGGGCGCAGCAGTTGCTGGCGGCGCGGGCTTTCCGTCGATCGTATTTGGCTCCATGAGTTCGACGCGCGTGCCATCTGGATCGAACAGATTCATCTGCCGTTTCCGATTCGTGCCGGTGCGGATTTCCATCGGCTTGGTGTAAGACGTTCGGGAAGCGCGCGATTCCAGGACGGCGCGCGCTTTGTCCAGGTCCGGCACGAAAAGGCAGATGTGGTGGGCCGTGCCGCGTTTAGTGGGTTCGGGCAGATCGGTATACAACATGAACTCGATGTAATCGTCGCCGTCTGGAACCTTCATGTTCACCCAGTTGAGTTGTTTCCCTTCCCGGCTGCCACGCCAAATCTCTTGGAATCCGAGGATGTCGCGGTAAAACTTCATCGCCGGATCGAGCGAGCCCACCAGAATCCCGAAGTGGGCCATGCGGTCCGAGATTCGGTCCGGGCCCATAAACTTACCCTTTTCGCGCATGGAACCGCCGTTCGGCAAGTACTGAACTAACTCCAGGGTGTGTCCGTCGGGGTCCTTGATATTGAAGCTGCGATTTCCGATCCGGTTATTTGCCAGCTTCTCGGGAACTTTCACTCCCTTGGAGGCCAGGTACGCGCGCATACCCTCAATGTCGTCAGTTTCGACGGAGACGTGATTGAAGCGATCCGATCCCTTCTCTTTCTCGGGGAAGACTTCGATGTACTGCCGATCGTTGATCTTGAGGAACGTCAGGGATAGGCTGCCGTCCGGATTCTTGAGATCGAAGGGTTCTCCGTAGCCGAGGAAATCCTTGTAGAAGGCGCGTGTCTTATCTATGTC
>JANYCV010000543.1 GCA_025360145.1 Acidobacteriaceae bacterium | reverse complement strand
GAAGAAGAAGCTGGGCTTCACGGAACCTGCGCGGTCGGGAAACTTCATTCGCTCCTCCATACGGACGATGGAGAATGGGCGCTTGCGCTTCTTGTCGCCGAAGAAGTAGTCGAGGCTGACGTCGAAGACCATCGCAATGCGGGCGAGGGTAGGGAGTGTGGGTATCAGTTTTCCATTCTCCAATTGCGAAAGCATGGAGGCGGACAGGCCGGTGTGCTTGCCCAAGTCGACTAGCGCGATTTTTTTTCGCAAGCGGAGTTGACGGAGCTTCGTCCCCAAGCCGTAGGAGGAGAGTAGGCGGCGGATGGTTGTCTCGCTATTTTCATCCATATCTAAAGTTAGTTTATCATAACTTAAATCAGATGCGTCAATTTGCGCGCTACTGAAACGAGTTTCAGTAGCTACTGGTAATGCGATACCGGTGCTGATAACGTTATCCATAGGTAGACATCAAGTTAGACTCCCCTGGAGGTTGAGAGATGCAAAACCAAGTGGTCCCGTCCGAAAGAATCCCAGATGAAATGCTGGTAAAAATGGCCCAAGCGGGCGATAATGCGGCATTTGCCGAACTGGTTGTACGCCATCAGAGCAACTGCTCCAAGATGGCTCTTTCGATTCTTCGCGACAAATCCGACGCGGAAGATGAGGTCCAGAATGCCTGCTGGAAAGCTTACGAGCACATCGGGCAATTTCAACAGGACTCAAAGTTTTCGACCTGGCTGACGCGGATTGTAGTTAATCAATGCCTGATGCGGTTGCGTCAAACCCGGCGCGCACGGTTCTTGTACATGGACGATGTGGCGGTTGAGGGCAAGCATGCCACGGTGGAACTTCGGGACACGACGATGAGCCCGGAAGCTGAACTTGGCCAGCGCGAAGTGGCCAGTATGCTGAAGCACGAAATCAGCCGGATTCCGCCGCTGCTGAGAAATATTTTCGTACTGCGTGATGTTCAGGAATTGCCGATGCAGGACGTGGCGGAGCGGCTTGGTATTTCGGTGGCCGCTGCGAAATCCCGGCTGCTGCGCGCCAGGCTGGAACTGCGCCATCGGCTTGGGAAGCATTATGGGCGACTGGGTCCAGCCACGCTGCTGGCCTGAGAACCGGCTGCTGGCCTGAGAACCGGCTGTAGTTCCCTGATACAATACTAGTGGATGTACATATTCCTTCCGCTCCGGCGGATTTACTCGTCTTGCATCACCCCCGCCACAACTTTGTACGTCCGCCGAATCTCTTCACGGAGGTAACCCTCTCCTTTGCAAATGAAAGTTAGTGTTCAGATGACGAATGGAATTGAATCCCTGTTTGGAACCCGGGATGAGAACATTCGACTTTTGGAAGGCGGGCTGAATGTCCGCACCCGAATCGCAAACGAATCGATTGAGATTGAAGGCGAAGACGCCAGCGTGCTGCGGGCTGAGGGCATACTGGCGGATTACGCTTCGCTGACCCGCGAGGGACACGTATTCGGCAATGGCGACCTGAACAGTTACTTGCGGGTGGTGGTGGCGGATCCTTCGGTGACGCTTCGCAATCTGGTGGTCAACGGACGGCAGCGGGCTTTCGGCAAGAAGACGCTGGCGCCGAAGACGATCAACCAGCGGCGGTACATCGATGCGATTGAGCGCCACGATCTTACGTTCGGCATCGGACCGGCCGGAACAGGCAAGACGTATCTTGCGGTGGCGATGGCTGTTTCCGCGTTGCTGAACAAGAAGGTGAGCCGCATTGTGCTGACGCGTCCGGCGGTGGAGGCGGGCGAAAAGCTTGGCTTTCTTCCGGGCACGCTACAGGAGAAAATCGATCCCTATTTGCGCCCGCTGTACGATGCACTGTTTGAGATGATCGAGACGGAAAAAGTGGAGAAGCTGCTGGAGCGATCGGTGATTGAAGTGGCGCCCATTGCGTTTATGCGCGGACGCACGCTGAACGATTGCTTCATCATTATGGACGAAGCGCAGAACAGCACCGCCGAGCAGATGAAGATGATTCTTACCAGGCAAGGTTTCAATTCAAAGATGGTAGTAACCGGAGATTTGACGCAGGTGGATCTGCCGCCCGGCAGGACATGCGGATTGCTGAATGCGACCGAAGTGCTGCGCGGAGTGGAAGGTATCAGCTTCGTGCAGTTCGAAGAAGTGGACGTGGTGCGGCACAGCCTGGTGCAGAAGATTGTGAACGCCTACGGCCGCTACGACAAACAGATTGGAGCGGGGCGCCAGTTTGCATTGAAATTGGGCGGACGCGAAGCCGGAGAAATTCCGCCGGCGGCTGGCGATGCGCTGGAATTTCCCAGCGCCTGATTATCCTTTCATGTCCCCTTTGGAGAGTCTACTTCTATTCCGCCGTGCACCGGCAGCCTTGCCGAGACGGGAGCTGAAGGATTTCGCACAGCAGTTGCGGCAGCAGGTTTCGGGCGGGCGAGGCTTCGTCTGTATGATCACGGACGACCGGGAACTGCGGCGCCTGAACCGGGAGTTTCTGCAAAACGATTACCCGACCGATGTGTTATCATTCCCCTCCGAGGCGCAAGAGGGAGACTTGGGTGAGATCGCAATTTCGAGCGGACGCGCCGCCGCACAAGCGGCTGAATTCGGCCATTCCGTCAGCGAGGAAATACAAATCCTGATGTTGCACGGGGTCTTGCATCTTATCGGCATGGATCACGAATCCGATGCGGGTGAAATGTCGAGAGCCGAGAAGCGCTGGCGTAAACGGTTCAACCTGCCGACTGGACTCATTGAGCGCGTGCGGGCATGACGGCCGTATTTGCCCTCATCCTCTTTTTTGCAACGCTGCTGCTGGCTCTGGTAACTCTGGTGCAGATGCTTTACATGGAGAGTGCGCGGTTGCGTTCGCGCGACCTGCCTTCACTGCAATTCTTCAAGGACACAATCGAAGACCGCATCGGCTTGAAACCGGAAAGCGGCATTTTGACCTTCTCGCTGGTGAAGCACAGCCTGCTGGTTTTCGTGGGCGTTCTGTTCATGTCGATTTCGACATTGCAGGACGCGTTTACCAAACAGGGGCTGATTGAAGCATTTGCATTTGCGTGGATGACTATGTTGTTCGGCACTTATGTAGTGCCGCAGATGCTTTACCGGCACACCTCCGGCCATTGGCTATTGGTGTTTATCCCGATTCTGACGGGAACCGCCATCGTGGTGCGGCCGCTGACCACGCTGCTCGCCTTCCTGCACTCGCTGGCACAGTTGGGTTCTGAAGAGACAACGGCTGAGGAACCGCTCACCCCGGCGGAGAATATCGAAGCGCTTATTTCGGCTGGCGCGGAAGAAGGAATGCTTGAGGAAGACGACCGCAAGCTGATTCAGTCCGTGGTGGCATTCGGCGATAAGACGGTGCGCGAGGTGATGACGCCCCGCCCCAATATGGTTGCCATTTCCGCCAACAGCACGCTGGACGATTTGCGCCGCCTGGTGATCAACGAACAGTTTTCCCGCATTCCGGTGTACGAAGAAACCATCGACCAGGTGATTGGTTTCGTTCACGTTCGCGACATGTTTGAGCTGGAACACGGCGATCGCAGCCGGCGGAAAGTGCGGGAGCTGGCGCGTCCGGCGCGGCTTGTTCCGGAGACGAAGCCGGTGAACGATCTACTGCGCGAAATGCAGCGCGACGGTGCGCACATGGCGATCGTAGTGGATGAATACGGCAACACTGCCGGCCTTGCCACGATGGAAGACATGGTGGAAGAAATTCTTGGTGAGATTCGCGATGAGCACGAGCCGAGCCTGGACGTAGAACAGGACAGCGAGGGCCGATTCATCGTGTCCGGCAGTTTCAACGTCGATCAACTGAACGATCTGATCGGTTACCGCACGTCGGAAAGCATCGAGTCCACCACGGTGGGCGGCCTGGTGAGCGAATGGCTCGGCCGGGTGCCGCATACCGGCGAATCCATTGAGCGGGATGGTGTGTGCATCGAGGTTCTTGCCGGCAACGATCTGCGGGTGGATCAGGTGCGCATCTCGAAAGTATCGCCGGCGAGGCCGGAGAAGCCGGAGGTTCAGTCCTAATGTCCGATTCCAACAACAATCAACCGGAATTTGTTTCCGGATTCGTTTCTATTCTCGGACGCCCCAGCGCCGGGAAATCCACGCTCCTGAATGCGCTTGTCGGTACGAAGCTTGCCATTGTTGCGGAGCAGCCGCAAACCACCCGCACCTCGGTTCAGGGAGTGTGGACGACGGCGAAAAGCCAGGTGGTGTTTCTGGATACGCCGGGCATTCATCGGTCCGATACAATATTCAACCGGCGCATGATGGTGGCGGTGCGGTCGGCTCTGGATGCGCGCGATCTGCTGCTGTACGTAGTGGACGCAACGCGGGGGCTGGAGGAAGAAGATTCGCAGGCGCTCGATATGGTTCGCAAGGCCGAAACACCCACGTTTCTGGTGCTGAACAAGATTGATCGCGTGAAGGAAAAGGCGCAACTGCTGCCGTTGATCGAGAAGTACAGGACTGCGCTGGAGTTCGACGAGTATATTCCGATTTCCGCGCTGAACGGGCAGGGTCTGGATGAATTGCGGTTGGCGATTCTGAAGCGCATTCCGGCCGGGCCGGCGCATTTCGCGGAAGATCACATCACCGATCAGCCGGAGCGGTTCATGGCGGCGGAGCTGATCCGGGAACGGATTCTGCGGGACACTCGCCGGGAGGTGCCGCATGCGGTGGCCGTGGTGGTGGAAGAGTTTGAGGTAAAGAAGGCGCTGACGCGGATTTCGGCCATCATCTACGTGGAGCGCGAAGGGCAGAAGGCGATTATTATCGGTGCCAAGGCGGCCATGCTGAAGCGCATTGGTACGGGCGCCCGCCATGAGATCGAGACTTTACTGGGAAGAAAGGTGTTCTTGGAATTGAACGTGAAGGTACGGTCGAACTGGAGAGACAATCCAGAATTTTTGAATGAGCTTGACTGGCGTACTATGAATAGGAACATGAGCGAGACTGAGTGACCATGCGGACAATTTCTATATTTCTGATGATGTTTCTGATGGCGGCCACTTTGTTTGCCGCGGCGAAAGACCTGTCGGACGATGCGATTTACGACCAGGTGCGGCTGAAACTGGCGGGGGACCGCGATGTCGGCGGCGGGGCAATCACCGTGAAGGTGACACAAGGCGCGGTGGAGCTGAGCGGGACTGTAAAAACGGGGAGTATCCGGGTGAAGGCGGAGAAGCTTGCCAAGAAGGTGAAGGGAGTGAAGAGCGTGGTGAATCTGCTGAAGGTGGCTACAGCGGACGGGGGTTGAGTCTTCCAATTACGCCAGGGTTTACTTCGACGGGTTGGGCGTTCTGCGGCCATGTGCCCTGTGGCACAGTGGTGGATTTGGTTGAGCTACCTGACAAGTGGACCGCTTGCGCGAGTATGCGGGATAATAAAGACGCGCCAATCGTACCGAGCGGATTTGTGCATCAAGGCCTAATCGATACCGGCGTCGCGAGGGCCGCTAACGCTCTTGCCCCAGACGTCGTGCGCATTCGCTACAGTGTCGGCGAGGATTGGAACGGTTCCCCGGCTGTTTTCTTCCGAGTCGTACTTTCAGACAATGCAAGCCTGCGAAAGCATCTGCGCGAAGCCACGCAGCGGGTTACTTCAACTGTCTTCAATGAAGTAAGGCCTGACGAGTTGGGCCTTCAGAGACACTTCAATTTTCGCAGTGTTTCAGAGCAGGCAAAACTCCAGGAAGAAGCATGGACTTGAGCTCGAATGGCCTTCGCTGACGACCTTCTTGAACAAGCTCGACAGTTAGCGAAGCGCGAACCAAAACGGCCTAAACAGGCGAGCCTTTGAAGATCAGTTTCGACGGCTTATTATGCTCTGTTTCATTTAATAATTACAGAAACCACACGGCACACGCTCGCCCGTATTTTCGAGCACACCCAAATGGGCAAAGTCCGCACAACGAAACGCGGTGAGCTGAATGGCTATTTCAAAACGTATCCGCCGGCAAGCCCGCGGATCGATGCTTTAAGACACCTCCACATCGTTGCCGATACATTTGTACAAATGCTTCAGCATCGTCACACCGCAGACTATGACAGCTCGACCAAATGGACCCGCACGGACGCCATTGAAAAGATCGAATCCGTCGAAGCGGCATTTAAGAGCTGGAACGCCATCCGCAACGAACAAGCCGCACAGAACTTCCTTGTCACGTTGCTGCTCAAAGAACGCAAGAACTAGCGGGATATTCCCTGTTTACGAGGCGGCGCCTGTCATTTTGCTTCTGCGTGCGGATGTAGATTCCGCAGGAACTCAAGACTCCGCCAATACACTGCCCATCGGGAAATGCGACCGCTTAAGTGAGCAGTCGTGTCAGCTAAACGATCTCCGTAAGCTTCTTCCCGGCGGTGGGGAACTTCTGCAGATTGGCCTTCAGCAGTTCGTCCGATAACGTGAGATACAGATCGCCCACAGTGCCAGTAGTGCGCGTGTGCAG
>JANYCV010000540.1 GCA_025360145.1 Acidobacteriaceae bacterium | reverse complement strand
CGAGGCCGCCGCCGTGTCGTTAGCCGCGCGATTTCACGCAAGTGCCCTGGGGCAGCAGGCAACTGAAGCCAGCACGGTAGAACGGGAGTTTGATTTCGTGATGGAGATGCACGGGATGGTGCTGCGCGGGCAGATAGATTTGTGGTTCGATCACCAGGGGCGAATCACCATCGTGGACTATAAGACGGATCAGGTGAAACTGCCCGTGGAGCCGGCTCGCGCTAAAGCGTATTCGCTTCAACTCCAGATCTATGCCCTCGCCATTCAGAAACTCACCGGCCGACTTCCCGATGCGGCGTGGCTCTATTTCTTGCGTCCGGACGAAGCGATCAAGATTGACCTGATCCCCGCCTCGCTAGCTGCCGCAAGTGAGGCCGTTCTCGCGCTTCAAGAGGCGCAGAACACTCAACAATTTCCATTGCGGGAAGGCGCGCAATGCACGCGGTGCGAATTCTACCAGGGGCTTTGTCCGGCGGGAAGTGGAACTACGAATAACCCTTTCCGGCTGCCATCTTCTTATGAAGCGCCGCCATAAGACGGGAATGAATGTCCTCTGGAATCACTTGAGGTTCAATACCTTTGTAAATTTTGATGGTCTTTTTCGTCGTATCGAAAACCACAAAGCAATTCGGACACTCGGTGACGTGTTGCTCCAGCTTGACCTTAAGCTCCCGGTCGACGGATTCGTCGAGATAGTCGTTTAATTCAGTCAGGAAATCCTTACAGGTAAGCAAATACGTCGTCCCCCTTCCGCCGGAAGAATTTGGTTAGCTTTTCGCGCAACTGCAAACGGGCCCGCAACAGCCGGCTCTTCACCGCAGGAATGGAAATGTCCAAAGCCGTCGCGGTTTCTTCAGTCGACAACTCTTCGATGTCTCTCAGCACGAAAACGGTGCGGAATGCTGGTTTCAGGCTCTCCACGGCTTTGTCTAAAATCTCCCGCAGTTCGTCCCGGGAATACTTCTGCTCCGGATTTTCCTCCCAAACCGCAATTTCCCGCACCATTGTGTCTTCACCGGTATCGGTCGGTTCGTCTAGCGATACCGTCCTGCTCGACTTCCGTTTGCGCAGTTTCATCAGCGCTTCGTTCACGGCGATGCGGACAATCCATGTATAGAACTTCGAGTGCCCTTGGAACGATTCAAGGTGGGAGTAAGCCTTCAGAAAAGTCTCTTGCAAAACGTCTTCGGCATCCTCGTCGTTTTGCGTAATATGTTTAGCCAGCCGGAAGATCTTGCGTTCGTAGCGGTTTACCAGCTCGGAAAACGCAGCCGTATCGCCACTTCTGGCGCGTTCCACCAGCGGTGCTTCGTCGAAGACCTCTGCTACCGTAGTTTCGCTCATCGTTGCGCAGCTATACTGTCATGATACGCTGAAACTTCAACCCATATCATGAGCAGCATCTCCATTACCCTGCCTGACGGCAGTTCCCAACAAGTGCCGCAAGGCAGCCGTCCCATCGACATTGCAAGGTCGATCAGTCCTCGTTTGGCCGATGACGCCGTAGTCGCCCGCGTGAACGGAGATCTGTACGATCTCACCAGGCCGTTTGAATCCGACGCCACTTTGCAGATTCTGACATCCAAGAATCCGGAGGCTCTGGAAGTATACCGCCATTCGACGGCCCATCTGCTGGCGCTGGCCGTGCTGCAACTATTCCCTGAGACTAAGCTCGGCATCGGCCCGCCGACGGAAGCCGGTTTCTACTACGATTTTCAACGCGAAACAGCATTTACCCCCGAAGATCTGGAAAAGATCGAAGCCAAAATGTGGGAGCTTCAGGCACTGGCGCTCCCGTACGAACGTAGGATGTCGCCGAAGGCGGAAGGTCTCATGAAATACGAGGCTATGGGCGAAAAAATGAAGTGCGAACTCATTGAGGAGAAGGCCGGCGACGTTTTCACCGAATACACGCTCGGCCCCACGTTCATTGACTTCTGCCGCGGCCCGCACGTTCCGGATACCACGCGCATCAAAGCGTTCAAAC
Source organism: Acidobacteriaceae bacterium (assembly GCA_025360145.1). Lineage (GTDB taxonomy): Bacteria > Acidobacteriota > Terriglobia > Bryobacterales > Bryobacteraceae > JANXXV01. Next base: position 1,580 of record JANYCV010000540.1, on the reverse strand, counting down.
TGCTGTCCATCGCCGGCGCTTACTGGAAAGGCGACGAGAAGAACCACCAGATGCAGCGCATCTACGGGACCGCGTTCTTCTCAAAGAAAGAGCAGGACGAATACCTGAAGCGCCTGGAAGAAGCGAAAAAGCGCGACCATCGCAAGCTGGGGCAAGAACTGGATCTGTTCAGTATTCAGGAACTCGCCGGGCCGGGGCTGATCTTCTTCCATCCGAAGGGCGGGACGATTCGCAAGATTCTGGAAGACTGGATGCGGGATCAGTACATTGCCCGCTGCTACTCTCTAGTTTATACGCCGCACATCGCCAGGGCGGACCTGTGGAAGACTTCCGGCCACTACAATTTTTACGCCGATAACATGTTCAAGCGGATGGAACTGGACGATGCCGAATACCAGTTGAAGCCGATGAACTGTCCGTTCCACATCTTGATCTATGCCGACAAGATGCACAGCTACCGCGATCTTCCGGTGCGGCTGGGTGAACTGGGAACCGTCTACCGCTATGAGCGTTCGGGCGTGATGCACGGACTGCTCCGCGTGCGCGGCTTTACGCAGGACGACGCGCACATTTTCTGCACACCGGATCAGATCGAAGACGAAGTGGTCAACTGCCTTGAGTTTGCAGTGGATACGTTGAAGACGTTCGGCTTCGAGAAATATGAAGCTGAGCTTTCCACCTGGGACGGTGGCGCCAGCGGCAAGTATGACGGCACTACGGAACAATGGGAACGGGCTGAGAACGCACTGGCAAAAGCCGCCAGCCGCCTCAATCTGAAAGTGAAGGTGATGAAGGACGAGGCTGCCTTCTACGGTCCCAAGATTGACATGAAACTGGTGGACGCCATCGGCCGTTTGTGGCAGCTATCCACCGTGCAGTTCGATTTCACCTTGCCGCGCCGCTTCAATCTGGAGTATATCGGCGAGGACGGCAAAGCGCACCAGCCGGTGATGTGTCACCGGGCACTGTACGGCTCCATTGAGCGATTCTTCGGCATCCTGATCGAACACTACGCTGGGGCGTTCCCCGTGTGGCTGGCGCCGGTTCAGGCGATCGTGTTGCCCATCACGGACCGCCAGACGGAGTACGCCAAGCAGGTTCGCGATCAGCTTAAGGCGGCGGGCATCCGCGTGACGGTGGATGATCGCAATGAAAAGGTGAACCTGAAGATTCGCGATGCGCAGATGCAGAAGATTCCCTACATGCTGGTGCTTGGAGACCGCGAAACCGAGAACGGAACAGTGTCGGTAAGGAACCGCAAGCACGCCGATCAAGGGGTGAAGCCGCTCGCCGAATTCCTGGTGGACATCCAGAAGCTGATCGATTCTAAAGCTCCTTCCGAGTAAGCGCGCGATGGGGATCGCAGCGTCGTGGCTGTTGCTGGCGTTGGTTGTAGGATCGCTCGTCTATTGTGTTCTGGTAATTGAGGCCGCACGGAGATATCTCTCTGTGCGGCCTTCTGTTTTGGAGCGCGTGATTCCCATCAGCATTCTGAAGCCGCTGTCCGGGGCCGATGAAGGGCTGGAGGAGAATCTCCGCAGCTTCTTCACGCTGGACTATCCGGACTTCGAGATTTTGCT
>JANYCV010000532.1 GCA_025360145.1 Acidobacteriaceae bacterium | reverse complement strand
AGTAATGGCTAAGCCCGGCTCAATCGGTCAGTTCGAACAACTGGTTTTGACTGCGATTCTGACCCTGGGAGACGATGCCTACGGCGTGACCATACAAGCCAAGGCAGGGCGACTGGCGCATCCCAAGCCGGCGTCGCTGGGCTCTGTTTACGTCACACTCGACCGGTTAGAGGAGAAAGGGCTGGTCTCGTCCTGGCTCTCCGATCCAACCCCGGAACGCGGTGGCCGCGCTAAGCGCTGTTACCGGCTGGAGGCTCTGGGGGAACTCGCGTTGCAGGAATCCGCCATTACGGCGAAACGCATTTGGGACGCGGTGATCGAAGGTTTGGGCAAAGACCGCGCCAAGGGTTGGATCCGGTGAAACGCGGACCTTCCAAATTTGCCGAGGCTGTTGTTGCATTCCTGCTTCCCCGGTCTTGCCGCGAAGAAGTTCTTGGCGATCTGGATGAGAAATACAGAAGCCCCTGCAGTATGCCGCGGACGTTGCGCGTACGGTACCTCTGGTGTATTACCAGCAGGATTCGAAGGAACAGCGATCCGCAGATTGCGCTGATTGAGGTGCTGACCATGTACCTAGCGTATGGAGCGGCCGCATGGTACGTGAACCGCGCTTTTATGTGGACAAAATCCGCACTCTTGTTTCTGGCAATTCCGCCGGTGGCAACTATGGTGCTGTTCGCGTTGTGGGAAGTGTACGCCGCGTCCCGCCGCAAGCCCCTGCTATGCGCGGCGCTGGGCGCCTTATTCGCGTCCGGTACTGGTGCTGTTCCGCTGGAGATCTTGATTTGCGGCGTCCTGATGATTGCGGTTCTTGTGCTGACCATTCGTCTGATGTTTCCGCGGTTCGCAAGCTAGCCGCAGCGCGTGATCGACCCGCAGCCGCTTGCAAGCGTCGCGCCGCTCTGGCTACCCTACTGGTTCAGTAAACGAAATTGAGGAGGACGTGGAGTGATGAATTGGAATTGGAAGGTGCTGGCTCTTTGCCTGATCGCAATCGGATTTGCCGCCGCTCTGCGCTGGATGGCCGTCAACGCTGAAACCCGCGCGCCCGGATCGACCTATTCGCAGTTTCTGAATGAGGTGCGGCAGGGTAAAGTGGACACCGTGACGATAGCTCCCGGGAACTCCGGAGCGAATCCGGCCACGTACCGCACGAAGGACGGCAACACATCCAGAACCGTGCTGCCCACGGATTATCGCGATGCCATCGCAGCGATGCAGGATCGTTCGGTTGACGTCGAAATCAAGGATACTTCGACGGGGCCGCTGCGGCTTCTGCTGAATGCCATCCCGTTTCTTCTGTTGGCCGGCGTCTGGCTGTTCATGATGGGCAAGCTACGCTCTGGCACTCGAATAGCGCAGTTCCTCCTGGCGGCGAATATCGGCCGTGATGGTCCGGGAGCCCGCGTACAACACCAATGCAAGGGCGATGGAGAGGATGGGGATTATCAGCATCGCCTGCTGCAAGCCAATGGCACGGAATACTTCTGTAATCACCGGCGATCCCGCTGCCGTGGCTGCTTGCCGCGCCAGGCGGTCGCTTAGACTTCCGGTAAGCACCGGGCCGAATGAGGCGCCGCACAGGTACATGGCCATGAAGTAAATCGCCATGGTAATGGCGCGCGCATTTGGTGGAACAATGTCCTGGATCGAGGAATAGACAAGCGCGAAATAGGTATTCATCGCCGCGTAGGCGAGCATCCAGAGAAGGATTGCCGGTAACACCATTCCCAGCGGCGACAAAAGGCCGAACCAACCAGCCGGTGCCGCCACCAGCGAGAGCGCTGCGGCCAGCCGGAGCCGTCCATCCGTTCGCCGCTTGACGATACGGTCACCCCACCTGCCGGCGAGAATCCCTCCACAAACGCCGCCAATCCCGTAGATGATTCCCGTCGCGATGCCCGATTCCCCCAGCGAGAGCCCGTGAACGCGGCTCAGGAATGCAGGCAGGAATGATGCCATCGCGTACAAATTGAAATTCACGAGCGCTCCGGAGGCAATGATCCACCACATGGTTGGGATGCGAAGAATCTTCCAAATGGAACTCTTTTCCACTTTCCGGTGCGCCAATTCCGAGGCCCCGCGAACAGGCTCACGGACGCGCAGCAAGGCGGGCAATAGAAACAATGCCGGAAGCGCCGCGGTCACCATCGCCGTGCGCCATCCGAATGAGTGAGCGATCGCTCCACTGAAGAAATAGCTGAGAGCGCCACCCACGGGCACCCCAAGCATGAACAGACCGAGAGGGCGCGCGCGCTTGTCCGCGGGAAACAGGTCGCCAATCATGCTGGTACATGTGGGTGCTACCACAGCCTCGCCCACAGCCACACCCAGCCGGGAGACCAGCAATAACGGAAAGCTTGTCGCAAAGGCTGCGAATGCGGTTAGGGTACTCCACATCACCATACCGGCTGCCAGAATCTTCTTTCTGCTGGCGCGGTCCGCCAAGTGGCCCAGCGGCAATCCGATCAGCGCATACACCCAGATGAAGGCACTGCCCATCAGGCCCAGTTGCATGTCGGTGAGCCCGAATTCCTTGCGGATGGGTTCGGCTAGCGCGCCTGGAATGCTCCGGTCGTAGAAGTTCAAGATGTTGATGGCTATCAACACGGCCAGTGTATATCGGCTCTTTGTTGCCGCAGTGTCGGTTGTCACAGGCCGCTAATGTTATCACAAACAGATAGAATCAATTCCCATGCGAGTGATTCAGAACATTGACGAACTGCGCGCGGCGGCAGGCGGCGAGATTGGCGTGAGCGATTGGTTCCCGGTGACACAGCAGTTAGTGGATGCCTTTGCAGAGCTGACGCAAGATCCGCAATGGATTCACATCGACACGCAAAGGGCGGAGCGTGAGTCGCCATTCGGAACAACCGTGGCGCATGGCTTCCTCACGCTGTCGCTGTTGAGCCATCTGTTCCGCCAGACTTTCCGCTTTGAGGGCAAACAGAAGATGACCATCAACTACGGATTCAACCGCGTGCGCTTTGTCTCTCCGGTCCGCTGCGGCGCACGCGTTCGCCTCCGCGCGGCGCTGCAATCTTTGCGTGACGTAGAAGGCGGTGTCGAATGCACCTGGGACATGAAAATCGAACTGGAAGATTCAACCAAACCAGCCGTAGCAGCCGAGTGGATTACCCGAATCTACTTCTGAATCCGACGGGAGAATGAGGATTCGGAAAAATTATGCGGCTGGTATGAAAAACATCTTGGCGCCACGGCAACCGTTAAGTAGCTCTACTGTTTCTTGCGGCGCAGTTCCAGCCCGAACGATGGCTTATCGCGTGTGCCGGTAATCTTGATAGGGATCACTGCGCCGGCCCCCTGCTTTCTGAAGAACGGATCGGCTGCTTTTAACAGGAACGACTTAAAACCGGTGGTCATCTGGGAGACCTTGGCGTCAATGCGCGCGGTGCCGTGGAAGTCGATTTCTCCAGTGTGCAATCCGTACGTGCCTGCGAGCTGTATCCGAGCCCCCGGGACGCTGAACGAGAGCTTTGTGAAAGTCACTTTGCCGTTATCCAAAATGAAGCGGCCCTGCAAATTCGATACGACGCCCTCCGCGTCGCTATCGTCGGTATCGCCGCGGGCGCGTCCGCTCAGCTTGTTCACTTTGCTCTGCACATCCAGACTGGTGAACTTTGCCGCGCCGATACCGAATTGCCCATTGAGCTTCAGTTTATCCGCGATGTCCTTGTCCCCAGGCGGAATGATCATCTTCGTCTTGAAACTGATAATCCCAGTCATCGGATTCTTGCTTGACTTGATGGCGAGCTTGAGAATGTCCTGCAACCGCGCCTGATTCACGACCACATCCAGGGCAACCGTTTTGCCTTTCACGCCCTTCGTTCCCGTGACGCCTCCATTTGCCAGCAGCGCGGATCGCAAAAACTCCGCGCTTACGGGTTCGAGCAACGTATTGCCGCTTGTGCCATCGACGAAGGAATGAAACTTCGTCTTGAGGTGAATAGGATTGCCGGCAACGCGGATAGTGAAATCCGGCGTATCGGTTTCGCCATCTACTTCGATTTCCCGCAGCGAGCCTTTGTATGCGCCGGTTGAAGAGAGAATGCCCGAAATGCCGTTGAACACAGAGAGGTCGGCGTTCTGAAAAGTATATTTTCCGGAAACGGGAGTCGACCCTGGATCATCCGCGCTAAACGGGCCAAATTCGCCGGTGCTCTGGATCTCGCCGGGGGGCTTTGCATTCCCCAGAATGGCTGCAAACTGCATCGGCCGGCCCACCCCAACGGAGTGCAAGGTGAGGTTGTGAATATCCCACTGAAGCGGATCCTTTCCTTCCTGCTTCGGCAAAATCCGCAGCGTCGTGCCATCCGCAACGATGCGGTTCACCACAATGTCGATTGCTTTTCCGGGGTCGTGCGCTTGCCCGTTCTTTGGCATTGGCTGCCGTTCGGACTTCGGTGGAATGTTGATTTCCATGCCTTCCAGGCGCAGCGTATTGACGTGTTTCGTGCTTTGCAGCAAGGACCCAATCGTGGCGTCGGCGTAGAACCCTTTGATGCTGACGAAGGGAGGAAGGTCCGTGCGCCCGTGATAGTACATCACCAGTCCCTTACCGGTGACCCGAACCTGAGGAAACAGGGAGATTTGTAAATCTTTCAGTTCTACTTCACTCTGGTATTTTTCACGCAGGAATTTCACTATTCGTTCGCGGGCGATTGGTCCCAGCCGCGGCGCCAGTATGGAAAAGATGAGGATCGGGGTGAGCAGTATGACTACGCCAACAATCAGCCAGCTACGAACGTTCGATCGGGGCCTGCTGCCGTCCATTTGTATTTACCATGTCCTCTGCGATGTAGATGCGCATCGGATGCCAACGTTTCATTGGCGATTGCTAGGTGAGGGCTTCGTTCTCGGAACCTGGGATGGTGAAACTGAAAATCGAACCAACACCCGGTTCAGACTCGGCCCAGATCCGTCCGCCGTAGCGCTCGACAACGCGCTTGCAAGTCGCAAGCCCGATTCCGCTTCCGGAAATCTCCTGCCCATGCAACCGCCGAAACGCTCCGAACACTTCGGCGGCGTACAGGGGATCAAACCCAATGCCATTGTCCTCCACACGAACCACCCATTCGGCGTTCTCACAATAGGCCGAGACTTGAATCCGCACAGGCCTCTCGCTCCGGTATTTCAGCGCATTCCCAATCAGATTCTGAAAAACCTGCAAGATCGGAGACTCGTGCGCCAGCACCACGGGGAGATCTCCGGCAATCACCACCGCCCCGCACTCTTCAATCGCGGACCGCAAATTGGTAAGTGCTCCTGCCAGCGCATCGGCCATCCGCATGCGCTTCGGCGCATTCTCAAACTCGCTTGTATTTGAGAAGGTCAGCAGGTCGGAGATCAACGTATCCATGCGTTCCATTCCCGTTGTGATGAATCCGATCAGTTCGTCCGCTTCCGCATCCAAACGTCCTGTGTAACGCCTTGCCAGAAGCGCAGTCATGGAGTTCACAGTGCGCAGGGGGGAACGCAAATCATGCGAAGCGGCGTGCGCGAATTGCTGCAGATCGTCGTTGGACCGTCGCAGCACTTTTATCGAAGCTGCCCGCTCCATTTCGGCCTTTCTTCGTTCGGTGATGTCGGTGTGAACGCCCACCCATTCTCTCACCGTTCCGTCCATCCTAAAGACCGGCACTGCGCGTACACCGAACAAACGGTACTGGCCATCATGTCTCCGAACGCGATGTTCGAACACGGCGGTGCGCCGTTCGGATACCGCGCTCTGCCATTCTTCGATTGTGGGCGCGACATCATCGGGATGCACCGCCGTTGACCATCCGTAGCCTTGATACTCTTCCTGTGTCTGTCCGGTATATTCTCCCCAGCCCTGTTGCCAACCCCCCATTTCGCCGTTGGCATTGTTGGTCCAGATAATGTCGCTCACTGCCTGCACGGCAGCCCGGAAGCGCGCATCGCTTTCCTCTAAAGCTTTCTCGGCCAGCCGCCGCTCGGTGATATCGCGGAAGACAAGAACCCCGCCGGCTACTTCCCCATTCGGTCCACAAATCGGCGCGGCGCTGTCGTCAACTGAAATCTCGCGCCCATCGCGTGCCAATAGCATAGTATGGTTTGTTTGCCCGACGATCACGCCGTCGCGAAGAGCCTTCTCCACCGGATTCGGCACCACGGTGCGGGTTGTCTCGTTAACGATGCGGAAAACTTCCTGTAGCGATACACCAATTGCGTCCTGCCCGGACCAGCCGGTCAACTGCTGCGCAGCCAGGTTCATGAACGTAACCTTTCCCGTGCAGTCCGTGGCTATCACGCCATCGCCGATACTGGCGAGCGTAGTCTGCAAGAAGTCGCGGGCCGTCTTCAGATCCTGTTGCGACTGTAGAAGCCTGTCCTCTCCCAGCTTCCTCGCTGAGATGTCCTCCACCAGTCCCACGGTATGCGTCGGATTTCCTAACGAATCCCGAAGTAGAGTAGCGGCTGCCCGTACCCATAGAACGTCGCCGCATTTACAGACAATTCGCTTTTCCAGCACGTACGATTCGAGTTCTCCCGTAACCAGTTGGCGGAAGAGCTTAGCGTTGTTTTCCACTTCGTCCGGATGGGTCAGCGAGAGAAAACGAATGGTGGGTAATTCGTCCTTGGAGTAGCCCGTAATCCGGCGGTACGCTTCATTAGAAAGGACCACGTATCCCGCCAAATCCGTGAGCACCATGCCAATCGGTGCGTGCGCGAACGCGTCTTGAAACCGTTGTTGGCTCTCGAGCTCAGCCGCCCGTGCGGCTTCGGTTTCCCGCCCGGAGATCCGCAGCGCCAGTTCCGACATCACCAGATCCGCAAGATCCCGCAGCGTCTGCTTTTCGTCGTTGGTCAGACCTTCGGGCCGGGGAACGCTATCGATGACGCATAGTGTTCCCAGAATGTAGCCGCGCGGCGTTACAAGCGGCGCTCCCGCATAAAAGCGAATCCCGTTTTCGGCTGCAACGAAGCAGTTGCTGCTAAAGCGGTCGTCGGCGCGGGCATCGGGCACCACCATCACTTCATCGCTGAGGATGGCCCAGTTGCAAATAGAAGCCTCGCGGGGCGTTTCAACACTCTGCATCCCGACGCACGACTTGAACCATTGCCGGTCATCGGCGATGAAGTTAAGCAGGGCAATCGGCGTTCGAAATAATCGTGCGGCCAACTGCGTGATCCGGTCGAACGCCACCTCCGGGCGGGGTGGTCATAATTGAGTAGCGATGCAACTCCGCCAACCGTTCTACTTCATTCGCCGGGATCGGATCTTTCAAAGAAGGTGAAATGGGAATCTCGCTCTCTTTAACGTTATCTCATGTATATTACTACTACGGCGGCTGATTTCCCTAGCCCTCAGCCAGCAATTCCTCCAAATCCAGCCGCCGGGTAAACATCGCCAGTCCCCCGTTTGCTGCCTTGGGCCACATTTCCCGCGGGCGGTCGCAATAAAGCTCCACGCCGTTCCTGTCCGGATCCCGCAGATAGAGCGATTCACTCACTCCGTGGTCGCTGGCTCCCTCCAATGTCACGCCCGCTGCAATCAATCGACGCAGCGCGTCGGCCAGCCCAGCGCGCGAAGGATAGAGGATCGCGACATGATAAAGTCCGGTGGTTCCCTGCGCCGGCGGCGATCCCCCGGCACTTTCCCAAGTATTCAGGGCGATGTGATGGTGATAACCGCCCGCGGAGAGGAACGCAGCGCTGTCCCCCAACCGCTGTACAACCTCGAACCCGAGTACGCCGTGATAAAAGTCAATTGCCCGCGAAAGATCGGCGACCTTCAAATGGACATGGCCGATCCGCGTCCCCGCATCCACCGGCTGAAACGTCATACGCACTATGCTACTCTCCCCACATGACGAACAGACAAATTGTGTTGGCCGCCCGTCCAACAGGGTTCCCCAAGGAATCCGACTTTCGACTGGTAGAGACGCCAATCCCAGAACCGAAAGATGGCGAATTCCGCGTGCGCAACAGCTTCGTTTCGGTAGACCCTTACATGCGCGGACGCATGAACGATGTGAAATCCTACTCGCCGCCCTTCCAGATCGATGCCCTGATTGAGTCGGGCGCTGTTGGCTACGTCGAGGTGTCGAACAACCAGAAATTCCCGGCCGGGTCCGCCGTGGCAGGCATGTTCGGGTGGCAGGAGTACGCCATCTCAAACGGCAAAGGCGTCACGCCGGTAGATCCATTAATCGCCCCCATCAGCACTGCGGTTGGAGTGTTGGGAATGCCCGGAATGACCGCCTACTTCGGACTGCTGGAGATTTGCAATCCTAAACCCGGCGAAACGGTAGTGGTTTCCGGCGCAGCGGGCGCAGTGGGTTCGCTGGTAGGCCAGATCGCGAAAATCAAGGGATGCCGCGTGATAGGAATCGCCGGCGAGGATGACAAAATCAGCTACATCACCGGCGAACTGGGCTTCGACGGCGCATTTAACTACAAGACCGAACAAAACTACGTCGCCCGTTTGAGTGAACTATGCCCGAACGGCGTCGATGTCTACTTTGACAATGTGGGCGGCACCATCACCGATGCGGTATTCGCACTGCTGAACACGAAAGCACGCATCGCCGTCTGCGGCCAAATCTCGCAATATAACGCGGAGAAGCCTGAAACCGGACCGCGGCTCTTCTGGAAATTGATCGTCAAGCAGGCAAAGGCGGAAGGATTTCTAGTTTTCGAATTTGCAGACCGCTTCAGAGAAGCTCGGCCCGTGATGGCGCAATGGATTAAAGAGGGCAAGCTCAAATACCGCGAAGACATTATGGAAGGGATTGAGAATGCGCCGAAGGCATTCATTGGAATGCTGAAAGGGGCAAACACGGGTAAGATGCTGGTCAAGGTTGCCTAATCGGAATGGCTCGGTATATGGCATTTCTGCGCGCGATCAACGTCGGCGGCCACACCGTAAAAATGGAAACTCTGCGGGAATTGTTCTCTACGCTGGGTTTCTCGAATGTAGAGACTTTTATCGCCAGCGGAAACGTGATCTTTGAATCGAAGGCCGCGCCCGAAAGAGTGCTGGAAAATAAGATTGCGAAGCTGCTGGAATCGGCACTGGGCTATGGCGTGGGCGTGTTCGTCAGAACGGACGAAGAGCTCCGCGCGATCAGCGTTTACAAGCCCTTTAGCGATGAGATTCTCAAAGCCGCGCAAGCGCTCAACATCTGTTTTCTCCACGAGCCTTTGAGCCCCGGTGCGGTGGATACAGTGATGAGTTTCCGCACAGGCATTGACGAATTTCACGTGCAAGGCCGCGAAGTTTATTGGATGTGCCGTACGAGACAGAGTGATTCCACGTTTATGAACAAACCATTCGAGCGCGCGATCAAGAGTCCTGCAACTTTTCGGAGTGCGAAGACTATTGCGAGACTGACTGCAAAGTACCCTGCCGGGTAGAGACGGCCAAGCGGCGTACTAATAGAATTAAATCCGGATCTCACGAGAAAGCTCTTCTGGTGTATACTTAGCCGCAGGCAACTGGAAATGGATTCCGTTTGCACCACACTGGGTTGGTTACAAAGGAGAAGATCATGAGAAGCAGATCGATTACGATCCGTTTGGGCGCGGCGTTGCTGGCGTTGGCCGGCGCAACCGCAGCCTATGCTCAGTTGAC
>JANYCV010000501.1 GCA_025360145.1 Acidobacteriaceae bacterium | reverse complement strand
CGCTGGGTTTCGAGGGGCGCGAACGATTTTGACGATTACCGCGCCTGCCGGTGCGCCAGTGCAGAGTCTGGAGCTGAAAGTGCTGGCCTCGGCCGAAACGTCGGGCGGCAGGATTGAGCGCTATGCGCTGGGCGCGGGGATGGTCACTCCGGTCCGTGGCGATAAGCAAAAAGTGCAAACCGCGCAATGGTTAGGGATGCAGTTGCCGATGACTCTAGCGAAGGCGGTGCCTGTAAATCTCACGGTGCCGGTTTCGGCGGTGCGGATTTCGCAAGGGTTTGAATATCCGCTGCAATATATGGCGGCGGTGACGCCGGGCGGTAAGTTGACGGGAAAAGTGAACAATCAGATGGTGGGCGCTCTGGGGAATATGCGGATTTTGGCTGGGCCGCCTGGCAAGAAACCTGAAAGCGGATCTGTGCTGGTGGCGTCGAATTTTTCGAGTCCGATCACTACCTTCGATATGATCTTCGAGAGCGAGGCGGAGATTGACGGGCGCGTGGTGTCTATTACGTCCCCGGCGGTGTCGATTGAGATTGTGCCTGGATATGCGATTGCGCTGGAATCTACCGCGCTGGCTGTGATGCCCGGCAAGAAGATGGAAGTACGCGGCACCGTCAGCCGGGAGCCCACGTTTGAAGGGTCCACGCTGCGTGTGCAGGCCGAGGATTTGCCGGATAATGTGAAGTGTGGCGCGGCGGAAGTGGCCGAAGATCAGCGGTCGTTCGTGCTTTCGTGCGAAGCTTCGGCTGAGGCTGTTCCGGGCGACTACGATATTCGCGTGACGTCGGTCGCGCCCAACGTGGGACGGAAGCAGAAGGCCGACTACAAGATTTCCGATATCGACGCGAAGTTGAAGATTGGTAAGACAGAACGGGCTGCGAGGTGAATGTGATGCGTTTGGCAGGCTTCCTGATGATGGCCGCCGCGGTACCCGGCTTGGCTGAAGTGTCTTATGTGAAAGACGTGCAGCCAATCTTCAACAAGGCTGGCTGTACTTCGGGGCCTTGCCATGGCGGCGCGAAGGGCAAGAACGGGTTCAAGATGTCGTTGCGCGGCTACGATCCGGAGTTCGATTTCCGGGCGGTGATGACCGATCTTTCCGGCCGCCGCATTAATCGCACCGAACCGGCGCAGAGCTTGATCCTGTTGAAGCCGACAATGGAGATTCCGCACGGCGGCGGCGTTCGTCTGGAGCGCGATTCCCCTTACTACAAGACCGTTCTGCAGTGGCTCTCGGAAGGCTCGGTTTATGGCGATCCGGTTTCCTCGCAGGTGACCAAGCTGGACGTGGACCCGCCGGAGTTCTTTGCGCAGAAGCCGGGACCTTCGCAACAGTTGAAAGTTGTGGCGCATTATGCGGATGGCTCGTCGCGGGATGTGACTGACCTGGCGCAATACAACAGCAGTGTTCCTACGACGGCTGAGGTTTCAGACGGCGGTGTGATCAAGACGGTGCGCAAGGGTGAGGCCGCGATGCTGGTGCGGTATGAAGGCCGGCTTTCCGTTGTGAACGTGACCGCGCTATCTGATAAACAGGGCTTCCAATGGAAGCCTGTGCCGGAGTTCAACTACATTGACACACTGGTGAACGAGAAGATGCAGCGGTTGCACTTGCTGCCCTCCGAGATTACTACCGACGCCGAATTTCTGCGGCGCGTTTCGCTGGATCTGACCGGGCTGCCGCCAGCGCCGGACGAAGTACGATCGTTTGTGAATGACAAGACGGAGAACCGGAAAAAGCGCACGACTGCCATCGACAAGCTGATGGCGCGGCCGGAATTCGTCAATCACTGGTCTGTGAAGTGGGGCGATTTGTTGCAGGTGAACCGGACTAAGCTGGGCGATAAGGGAATGTGGGCGTTCCGCGATTGGATTCGAGAGGCGCTGGCGGAGAACAAACCTTACGACAAGATGGTTCGGGAGTTGGTAACGGCGAAGGGAAGTACGTTCCAAAATCCGCCGGCGAATTTCCTGCGGTTTACGAAGGAACCGAAGCTGGCGATGGAAACGTCTACGCAGTTGTTTCTGGGCGTTCGAATGGTTTGCGCGCAGTGCCACGACCATCCATTTGAGAAGTGGACGCAGAATCAGTATTTCAGCCTGGCGGCGTTTTTTGCGGGCGTGGGCACGAAGCCCGGATCGGACAGTGAAGAAGAGATTGTTTATGAAAAGCGCGACGGCGCGGAGGTGACGCATCCAAAAGATGGCCGCGTGATGACTGCGAAGTTTCTGTTCGGCAGTGAAAAGTCCGGTGTGCATGAAGTTGGATTGCGTGAAAGTCTGGCCGGTTGGCTGACGTCGAAAGACAATCCATTCTTTGCGCAAGCGATGGCGAACCGGATGTGGAGCTATTTCTTTGGGCATGGAATTATCGACCCCGTTGACGATATCCGGGCTAGCAATCCGCCCAGCAATCCACGATTGTTGGCTGCTCTTACGAAGGATTTCTCGGACAGCAATTTCGATTTGCGGCACTTGATCCGTACGATTGTGTCGTCGCGGACTTATCAGCTTAGTTTTAAGCCGAATGAATGGAATGCCGATGATGAGGTGAATTTTTCCCGAGCCCTGCCGCGGCGGTTGTCTGCGGAGGAACTGTTCGATAGTGTGAACGTTGCGGCCGGCACTAAGGTTCAGTTCAAGGAACTGCCGGTGGATTCCAAGGCGCAGGACTTCCCCGATCCGCATGTGGGACAAGGCGGGTTCCTGGATGTCTTCGGGCGGCCGGAGCGCCAGACCAGTTGCGAATGCGAGCGCCGGAGCGACGTTAGTCTGGTGCAGGCGCTGAACTTGCTGAATGGCTCGACGATTGCGGACGCCATCGCCGATTCCGGCGGCCGCGTGGCGAAACTGGTGCTGAGCGGTAAGACGGACCGGCAAATTGTGGAAGAGTTGTATCTAAGCTCGCTCAACCGGATGCCGGCCACGTCGGAATTGGATTATGCGCAGACGTATTTGGGACGGGGCGGCAGCCGGACGGAGCGGGCGCAGGATCTGCTTTGGGCGCTGCTGAATAGCAACGGTTTCCTTTTCAACCGCTAAAATGGAGATCTATGCGTTTATCAGTTATCTTGGCGCTCGCGTGTCTGCCTTTATTTGCGCAGGAGAAGCCCCCGGCTGAGGTGGAAGCTTCGCTGCTCGCGCGGATCGCCCAGTTCTATCAGGCCCATGTGGACGGCAAGTTTCGTGTGGCCGAACAGTTGGTGGCTGAGGACAGCCGGGACTTATTCTTCGAGATGGAGAAGCAGCGCTACCTGAGCTTCAAAGATCCGCAGATCACCTATTCGGAACATTTCACCAAGGCGAAGGTGCTTATAGTGGTGACGGCTGAACGGCGCGTCGCGCGAATGGGAACGATGATTGTGCCTCTTCCGATGGCAGGCAACTGGAAGATTGAGAATGGCCAATGGTACTGGTGTGTTGTCGCTGAGAAGTTTGTGGATACTCCGTTTGGCCGGGTAACGATGCCCGACAAGAAAAATCTGGAGATGGAACGGAAGATCGCCAATTTCAAGAAAGTGTCTCCTGCGGAGCTGGTGGGACAGGTGAAGGTGAACGGCTCCGCAATAGCGCTTAGCAGCTATGAGCCGGCATCGGGTGCCATCACCGTTACGAACAACCTCCCAGGGCAGGTAACCGTGGAGGTCCATTTTCCGCCGGTGGAAGGATTGACGGTTTCGGTCGATAAGAAGATCTTGAAGGCGGGGGAGTCGGCTAAAGTGTTGTTTGACTCAAAGCCGGTTAACTCTACGCCGAAGGGGACGATTACGGCGAATATTGTCGTGCAGCCGTTGAATCAGATTTTTCCCGTGACGGTGACGTTTGCGGTTCCGCAGCCTTCTGCGAAATAGGGTGTGAATCACTAACGCGGCTGTGGAAAGTTCGGCTACTGGCGTGCTATTTCCGTTGTGGAGGTAGTTATTGCTTATGCTGGTTTCCACTCAACGAACTTCGGTGAATAGTCCTCTGAACACACCCAAGACATCCACTGGAAGTCGTAGTAATCGTAGCGCTTTACAATCATTTGCCAGCCGCTTCTCGGCGGCTCTGGGCAGTTCCTCGCCAGCGAGTATCGGCACATCTGTCCGCACTGCGGGCAGTGCCACTCTGGAACGCGGACGTTCCAATTCGGTTACCGGTCGGGCGCAGCAGCTTCTTTCGTCAGCGGGCGTGTCACGCCGCGGCGACGACACAGCAGGACGCAACCTGCTGGAGATCCCAATGGATCAGCCTCTGGCTGCGACAAAAGCGGCAACTGCGATAGTGGCGGCGCCAAAGGCCGAGACCGCAACTCCTGCGATGCCTCGGTACGGTGGCCCGCAGGATTCGCGGGATGGGGTGAGCGATGCTGCGGGGAAGGTTACGGCCAGCGGGGCGCCTTCGGTTGTCCGCTTGACGAATCCGGTTGCCAACCAGTGGGGCTACACAGGCGAGGCTGCCTACAATCCGTACTTCATTACTCCCAGCAATCCTCTACGCGACGGATTCGTCGCCGGCTTCTCGAATTGGTTTGAGGGGAATCATATTTTGGGAATCAGCAGTGGCGATATGAACGCGGGCTACTCCGCCACATCGGAAGGCGCCCAAGAGGCTCTTCGGCTGGTGCAGCAGTACGATCCGGGCGCGACGCTGGGCAGTTCTCGATTTGGCGCATCCGGAGGGCCTTGGCTGGCTGAAAAAGATACGCGGGAAATTAAGCTATCGAACGGAAACCAGCTCAATGCGGGGCTGCTTTTGGGAAACTACTACAACCAGGGGCAGGGTGTGACGGCTAGATCGGACCAGACGCTGAAGTTGGCTATTAAAGTCTAGTGTTTTGTCCCGCGTAGTACTGACTCAATTCGTGGGCTGTCGCAGCAAAGTAGAAATGTCCTATTTTGGAAAGGTCGAAACGCTGGAGGGACGGCCCCTTTCCCTCTGTGTCCATTGTCGAGAACGGTGCTTGCCGTCAAGGGTTCGCATTCGCCGCGCATTGACGGCTCCGCGCCGTTCTGAACCGCACTCGTGAGATCAGGAAAAGGGGGCGTCCGCAATGGTGCTCATTAGGACATTTCTACTTCGCGGCGACACACTCAATTCGTGGGCTTGACACTCACTCAAACTTAGTATAAAATTCTCAAAGTTCTGAGTTGACCTTTTTGCTTGCACGGAGGAATTTAAATGCTGCGTCACCACACCGTCCGCTTCTTGATTTCCGCGCTAATGCTCGCGATCTCCGCACCAGCCCAAACTTCCACCGGCACCATCAGCGGTACCGTCGTAGATACGGCGGGCCAGGTAATACCCGACGCTCAGGTAAAGCTCACCAGCGAACGTACCGGAGATCTTCGGGATACTACCACTAACGGTACCGGAGACTTTGTCTTCCCGGCGCTCGTCCCAGGTCCATACTCGATAGCAGTCCAGGCGAAAGGATTTCGCCAGTTCAAGAGCCAGGGGAACAATTTGCTGCCTTCAGCCCGGCTGGAGGTAGGCGCGCTTCAGTTGGAAATCGGGTCGTTGACGGAATCCATCACCGTTCAAGCCGCCGGTGCCACCGTGCAGACAGGCAATTCCGAAAATGGATCGGTGCTGAGCACCAGGCAAATGGAGACGATGGCCGTCCGCGGGCGCGATCCAGTCTCCATGCTCCGTATCCTGCCAGGCGTCACCCAGGGCTACGACCCGGAATTTAACGGTGGGTTTTATGGCACCAATATGCCAAGCTTTCAAGGACTCAGCACCAACTCGACAACCATCATGTCGGATGGCGTCAACGGCGGCGACGGCGGCGCCGGCGGAGTTTTCAGCGCCACGGTGAACATGGATGCTATTTCGGAGGTGAAAGTGCAAATGAGTAACTACACCGCCGAGTACGGCCGCAGCGGCGGCGCACAGATCAACATCATCACGAAAGGAGGGGGCAAAGACTTCCACGGAACCGGCTACTGGTATAAACGCCACGAGATGTTCAACGCGAACGCCTTCTTCCGCAACCTCAACGGAGTGCCCAAGCAGTTATACCGGTTCCAGAATCTGGGAGGTACCGTCGGTGGACCCGTGAAGCTGCCAATCCCGATCATCAATCGCGGCGGCGACAAGATGTTCTTCTTTTACTCCTATGACAACAACCAGATCAAAGAGCCGGTGAACCTGGAACGCTGGACGATGCCGACGCTGCTTGAGCGGCAGGGGAACTTCTCCCAGTCCAACGATCTGAATGGCCGCCAGATCACGGTCCGGGACCCAACGAACGGCAACATTCCTTTCCCCAACAACATTATTCCGGCCAACCGTGCGAACCCGTTCGGCGTGGCGATCATGAACATCTTCCCGACGCCAAACTTCAATGGAGTTGGATACAACTACCTGTTCCAGGAAGAAAGCCTTGGCCGTCCGCGCAACCAGCATCTGTTCCGCTTCGACCTGCACCCGACGGACAGCGATACCATCAGCGTCAAAGGCTCCACGTGGCACGCCGACACGATTGGATATCACATCGCCGGCGGATCTTCGCCGTGGGGCTTAGTGCGGCAGCACTACGAGTTCACCGGCGACCAGCTAACGCTAAACTACACCAAGATCATCACTCCGCGCCTGGTGAACGAACTATTCGTCGGATTTTTCATTGACACCGAGGATGGACGGACACCCACTGACCAGGAGACCCAACGGCTGCAGCGTCAAAACCGCGGATTAGGCGGCTTGTCTCAGTTTGTCCCGCAATCCAATCCGATTAATGTGATCCCCAAGGCCACATTCGGCGGGATTCCCGCCAGTTTTAGCGCCGCCAGCATCTCCTACGACAACCGGTTCCCGTTGTTTGGCGCCGATTCCAATCTGACCATTACCGAGACCATGACCTACTCTCGCGGCGCTCACTCGTTCAAGTTTGGCGGTTACCGGGAGAACAGCCGTTTTGGACAAGCCAGGTCCAGCACTTTCGCGGGCCAATTCGATTTCGGTCAGGACGTCAACGATCCGCTCTCCACCGGATACGCGTTCTCCAACGCATATACCGGTCACTTCGCGAAGTACACCGAAGGATTGGGACGGCCCGCGCAGTTTGCACGGAAGAACACATGGGCCGTGTTCGCACAGGATACCTGGAAAATCAGAAAAAATCTGACGATGGACATCGGCGTGCGAGTGTATTGGAGTCCCTGGGCATTGCAGTCCAACCCGGAAGCCTCCGCCTTCAGCTTTGAACGATACGATCCGAAAAAGACGCCCACTCTGTTCCGTCCCGTCGCCACCCAGGATGGCCGCCGGGCATTGAATCCGCTGACCGGCGAAATCCTGCCCCAGACCTATATTGGCGCCATCGTGCCCGGCACGGGCGACTCATGCACCACCGCAATTACTCCGAATTCCCCTTGCAAGCTCAATGGTGTGGTGGTGCAGGATGACCCTGCTTATATAAAGGGCTATGGCGGATTCCGCGACGCGCTACCGTTCCAGTATGACCCGCGCCTCGGGTTCGCATGGGATCCGTTCGGCAACGCAAAAACTGCCGTCCGCGCGTCCTTCGGCGTCTTCCATCAGGCGAGTATTGGCGGCAACGCCGCCTATGACGGCGGCCCCGCGTTCCGCTTTGACAAGTCCATCGTGTATAGCGATATGAACCAGTTCCTGAATGCCGGGTCCATCACCACCCCAATCAGCGTTACCGGCCCGTATAGGAAGCAGAAGTTGCCATTGGTTTATCAATACATGTTGGGCGTGCAGCGCGAGATCATTAAGGGCACCGTGCTCGATGTCGCTTACGTCGGCAACAACTCGCATCACAACCAGCAAAGCTACAACTATAACCAGTTGCCTTATGGCACCCGGTTCCGTCCGCAGAATGCAGACCCCGCCAACCCTGCACAGTCATTACCCGATGTCTTTCTGCGCCGCTACATCGGCTACCAGGACATCAGCATAGCCGGCCCGGCCACCACTACCCGATACGATAGTTTACAGGTGCAACTGAACCGCCGCTTCATCGGCAAGGTGGAATTGTCGGGGGCCTACACCTACGCCAAGGCTTTCGTAAACGGCTGGGCGCAGGAACTTCCGTCCCGCCTCAGACGCACACTCCTCCCCAACGATCAGACCCAGGTATTTAACTTGAGTTACGTGGTGGACTTGCCGAAGGGAAGCAACCTTGTGCCGGGCCGTCCGGCGAAGTGGATTCTCGACAATTGGCAGCTATCGGGTATCACCACATTTGCCAGCGGCTTTCCACAAAACGTCTCTCTGCAGACCACCGACAACTTCGATTTCACCGGAGGCGGCGATGGCGGCGGCGTGGTGCAAACCGGCCGTGCGCAACTGTCGCATGGCGAAAAGTCTTTCTATCGCTGGTTCGACACTTCGGTCTTCAAGCGCCCTAGCGGCCGTGGCGACATCGGAACCGACTTCTCCAACGTCAAATTCCGGGGCCCGGGTTTTGTCAACTATGACCTCTCGATGTTCAAGAACTTCCCCATAGGAGGGGAGCGCCGGAAACTGCAATTCCGTTGGGAGTTTTACAACCTCTTCAATCATACGCAGTACGGCGGCGTGAATAACACGGCGCGCTTTGACCCGCAGGGCAACCAGGTGAACGCCGCATTCGGCCAGGTGAACTCTGCCCGCAACGAACGCCGCATGCAGGGCTCGTTGCGGTTCCTATTCTAGGGAAGCTGGGTATGTGCTTCACTCAAGTAATTACTCTGGCAGCACCTCAGGTGGGGCGGGCCCCCTGGCTGGCGCGGGACGCCCTCGTCCCGCTGCTGGAAGCGGGACGAAAGCCCCAATGCGCCAGTCACACGACACGCTGCGAGACCGTACCCACTTGAGTCAAGCACATACCCAGTCTAGGGAATTCGCTCGCAATCGCAAGGGCGCCGATGCTTTGCGTAAGCACAGGCTCCCCTGCGTGGCACCGAGCAAACTTGCGTATCAACAGCGGCTGTGATAAATCTTCATGGACAGGTGGGGGGTAACCATGCGACGGTTTAGGTTTTTCTTGCTGGCAATGGCATTATGCGCGCTTCCAGCGATAGCGCAAAACTTCGGCGAAATCACCGGTACGGTATCCGATTCAACAGCGGCCAGTATGGCGGGCGCTCTGGTAACAGTTACCAATACGGCCACCAGCCAGTCCCGGCAGGTCTCCACCAACGACACCGGCAACTATTCGCTGACGTACCTGGTTCCCGGAATCTACGATATACGCGCGGAAAATCCGGGCTTCAAGGCTTCTAGCCGCAAGGCCGTCGGCCTCGACGTGGGCGCCATCCTTCGGATCGATTTCAAACTGGAAGTGGGCGACGCCAGCCAGCAAATCGAAATCACCTCAGCTGCGCCTTTGCTGACCACGGAAACCACTGCCCTGGGCACCGTGATCGACAACCGGCGCATTGTGGATCTACCGTTGAACGGACGCGACTATCTGCAACTGGTCACTCTAAGCCCCAACGTCAGCACCGAAGGCGGCGCAGGCGGGGCCGGCGGATTGCAGGGCGGTACCCGCAGTCAAACGTCGCTCTCCATCGCGGGCCAACGTCTGGAATACAATCGCTACACTCTCGATGGTGTGGAGAACACCGATCCGAATTTCAACTCCTACATCATCCATCCTTCGGTGGATGCGTTGCAGGAGTTTAAAGTTCAGACGGGCGTCTACTCCGCCGAGTTCGGACGCGGCGCGTCGCAGATCAACGCCACCACAAAATCGGGAACCAATGCGTATCACGGCGCGGCTTTCGAGTTTCTACGGAATTCCGCTTTTGACGCGCGGCAATGGTTGCAGTCTTCCGGGAGAAAGAATCCGTTTCGCCGTAACAATTACGGCTTCACTCTGGGCGGCCCGGTGCAGATTCCAAAACTGTTCAATGGCAAGGATCGCCTATTCTTCATGTCCAACTTTGAAGCCCTGCGCGACCGGCTGACTACGCAAGTGAACGCCTCCGTTGCCACCGATGCCATGCGCGCCGGCGACTTCACCGGGCAGAGCCGCACGATCTTCGATCCGAATTCCCGGGTTTTCAATAGCGCGGGAAACGCCATCTCCGCCACACCGTTTCCCGGGAACAAAATTGCGCAATCGCGTTTCAGCTCATCCGCGCTGAAATTGCTGGCCTATTATCCGCAGGCTACTGTTCCGGGCAGCAGCCTGGTGCGGAATTTTGTGCGCGATGCCGTCTCGCCTACCGATTCGGACCAGTTCAATCAACGGATCGACTGGAACCAGAGTTCCCGTTCAAACTGGTTCGGCCGCTTCAGTTGGGGTAACGATTTACAGATCCCCACCGCGACGTTCGCCACCGATGCCCAGCAGGTAGTCACCACCGTGCGCCAGGGAATGATCTCGAACGCACGCATTCTGACGAACTCCATCGTGAACGAAGCGCGCTTCGCATGGAACCAGTTCAATAACGATCTGGTGGGAAATTTTGCA
>JANYCV010000477.1 GCA_025360145.1 Acidobacteriaceae bacterium | reverse complement strand
GCCGGCGGTCAAACTAAGCGTCATCTTGCGGATTCCGGAGTAGCTATACCCCACGCCTGCATTATGAGACTTGGAAGTCAGATATACTCCGTTTCCGGGCGTCACACCGGCTCCCGCCGAGCCAGTGAAGCTGGAACGTCCCCGGGCATACGTCAGAGTGCCCGAGTACTGCGGAATGTAGTTGACGCGGTAAATGGCCTGATAGCCCGAGGTTTGTCCGAGAATTTCCGCTACTTCCGGGCTCAGAGCAACCTGCGCAGCCCCCAACGATTCGATGCGGTAAATACCTCCGCTTAGCATTAAGTCCAGGCCCGGAGCAAGCTTGCGGCCATAGTTGCCGCTGACGCCGTGCAAGTCGGAGGCGCCGAACGCGCGCGGATAGGCGAAGTGGGTAAAGTTGTAACCGACTCCAAACTGGTCGCGGCGGGAGATCCGGTAGGTTACTTGAGCGGAGGCTCTATATCCGTTCACGCCAACCAACGCTTTCGAGGTGCGGTGCACCGTAAATCCGTCGCCGCTGAACGTGAAGCTGAGCCGGGAGCTTTGGCGGTAGGTCATGCCGGCGGTGGTTTGCACGAAATAAATCCGGTTATCGAAAATGTTGTTGGTGGGAATGCCGATCAGGCTCTGGTCCAGAATGGCGGTTGGAGTGATAAATCCACCGTTCGCGTTGGTGCTGGTTCCACCTGCCGCGCTGAAGTGAAAGGTAAGCCGGCGCGTGGCCTGAAGGGTATATTGCAGGTCAATCGCCTGCTCGCCGCCGTCGGCATAGGAACGTCTGCTGTAGCGGCGAAAGTCACCTCTGTAATCGACGCCGATAGAGCTGCGCTTCCAGGCATGGCTGCCGGTAAGTCCGCCGCTTAGCGATCCGCCGTAGAGAGTTTGTTGATCCACCGAGCCGTTGCCGGTATCGATTGGGATGGAGCCGTTGAGGTAAGTCCCGTTGATTCCGGCGTAAAAGTTGAAGTTGACCGGCTTGCCGCCGGCCTGTCCAGGCCTGGCACCGCCGCGGCTGAGAATGGAAGGTCCTCCGCCGCCTTCAAACTGCCCGAGGCAGGACGCGGCGAAAACCAGGGTGATTATCGCCGCTTTGGCAGCGGTTCCGTGAGCCTGCAAAATATCCTTCCGTTCCATAGATTTCCAAGGCGCGGAGACGGCCGGCCCACAAACAATTAAGTCTGACGTGTGTAGCGGGGTATGTCAAGCAAGCCGGGGCCTAGCAATGCGAAATGAACCCATTCTCGGTTTTTTGGGGGGGGCAAGAGGAAATTCCTTGAAAGGCGGAGGCCCATTGGTGGCATATAGTGATGTAAGCTGCCGCCATAAGGAGGCGTGTTCCGATTCCGATTTATGAAAATACTCTACACGTTATTGTTCGTATCAACAGTTTGTTTGTTCGCGGCCGATCTCCCGGTGCGCACGGTAATTCTTTACAAGCATGGAGTGGGGTATTTTGAGCGTTCCGGCGAATTGAAGCCCGGAGAGGCGGCGAGACTGGAATTCAAAGCACCGGAGATGAACGATGTGCTGAAATCGCTGACAATCCAGGACAAAAATGGCGGAAAGGTGACCGGGCTGCGGTACGATTCGAGCGAGCCTCTGGACCACAAGCTGGCGGAATTCCCGTTCAAGGTGGAGACCGAGAAGGCGTCTCTCAGCGGGTTTCTGAATCAACTGAAGGGCGCACGGATCACGCTGAAGTTTGGCGCCGATTTATTGTCCGGGACGATTATGAGCGCCCGCGTGGCGGCAGGCGATGAGAAGCGGCCGGAGCGGGAGCAGTTGGTGCTGCTGCTGGATTCCGGCGAGTTGCGCACGCTGGATTTGTCTGCGGCGACAAGCGTACAGTTCGGCGATGCCGCAATGCAAGCCCAGTTGCGCGACTATCTGCGGGTTGTAGCGGCCTCGCGGTCGCAGGAGAAGCGGAGCGTGTATATCGATTCGGTGGATGCCGGCACGCGCGCGCTTTCGGCCAGCTATATGATTCCGACTCCGGTTTGGAAGTCGAGCTACCGGCTACTGTTTAAGGAGACGGGTGAGCCCACGCTGGAAGGCTGGGCGATTGTGGATAATACGACCGGCGAGGATTGGGACAAGGTGCGGCTATCGCTGGTTTCGGGACGGCCGGTGTCGTTCATCAGCCGGTTGTATGAGCCGAAGTACGTGCAACGGCCGACGGCGGAGCTGGCTGAGGATCGGGCTGTCGGGCCGCAGGTTTATGAGGGCGCGATGGACGCTGCGAAGTCTTTGGCTATGGTGCCTTCCGCCGGTCTTGCCGCAGGTGTCGGAGGTGGCGGACCTGTCGGCAGGATGATGAAAGCTGGAAGTGGGAATCGAGCGCCGTCGCAAACTGTCACGGTAATGGCGGAACCCATGCAAATGGACAGTTCCATCGCGAGCAGCGCGTCAGGTCGCGAACTCGGAGAGCTATTCGAATACCGCTTCTCCGGTCCGGTCACGGTGAAAAAGTCCGAATCGGCAATGCTGCCGTTCCTGCAACAGAAGATCGGCGCGCGGAAGCTGTTGATTTACTCCGACGCAAGTGCGCAGCATCCGATGAATGCCGCGGAACTGACCAATTCCACCGGCGAAACTCTGGACGGCGGCCCGATCACCGTGTTCGATGCCAATGCTTACGGCGGCGAAGCCCTGGTGGAAACAGTGAAGGCGGGCGACAAGCGGCTGATCAGCTACGCTGTGGATCTGGGCACGCGGATCACCACGGCGTTCGACTCCAGCACCGAAGCCATCCGCGAAATTCATGCGAGCCGCGGAGTGGTTACCACGCGCCAGGCTGCCCGCGAAACGCGGACGTATACCGTCGTCAACGTGGACAAGAAAGCGAAGACGCTGATCATTCAACATCCAGTGCGCTATGGCTACAAAGTGCTGAACCAGAAGCCGGTGGAAACCACGTCCAACGCCTATCGCTTTGAAGTGAAGCTGGCGCCCGGCGTAACCGAGAAATTCCCGTTGGTGGAAGAGCGGGAACTCGTAAATTCGATAATGGTCACGAATTTCAATACCAAGGACCTGATCGCCTTCGCCCAAAACAAAGTTCTGAGCGCCGCCGCACGGAACCAGTTGGAACAGATCGCCCGGACTAAGCAGGGCGTCGCCGATACGGACGCGGCGTTGCGCCGGATCTCGACGGAGATCGATAATATATTTCGGGATCAGGAAAGAGTGCGGCAGAACATCTCCAACTTGAACCAGGTAAGCGGACAGCAGGAGCAGGTGCAGAAATATGCCCGCGCGCTGGCCGCACAGGAATCCCAACTCGCCACGTTGCGGGACCGGCAGAACGAGCTAACGCAGAAAAAAGCGGCGCTCGAGAGCGAATTGAATTCGATGATCGAAAAAGTCGAGTTCTGATCCAACTTGGAACCAATTTTCGTCAAGGAGGAATCATGCCAACCACTGTGGCCGAACTGGATCTCACACCGATTCCGGGGAAGCGATACTTTCACATCGACCGCGGCGTGCAAACTCCTGACGATTTCTACGGCGGCACGATCAAAAGCATCAGCCAAAATCTGGCGTACATCGCAGGACTGGGGTGTACCGCAAACTGGCTCACAGGTACAACAACAACTCTCCGAACATCGATTTGCACTTCGGAATGAGGCGGAGACTGATTGGCCTGGTGCAGGCGGCGCACAACTTCCAGTTGAACGGCAAGCCATTTTCGATGCGGATTATTCTGGACGTGGTGATCCATAACTCGTGCGACGATTGGGCGTAGTCTGGAGGATTTGGCTACAATTATTCGAACGGCCGGCAATCTAGTTTGGACCGTGGCGAAGGCCCGGGCATCGGCTGCTGGCGAAGTTTCGCAACGAAGACTACTACGATCGCCAGGGGGATATGGGCAACTACGACAGCGACTCTGATCAACATTCTGATATGGACACATTGGTAATGGATTCGCGAGGCGGACACCTACGGCTTCCGCGTGAAGGCGGTGACGGACATGGGCGAACTGGCATCGACGAGCGACGAGATTATCGACCGAGACATCGGGCAGAACGCTTGCCGGCAGGCACCGGGCTGATGGTACAGCGATCGGCGAGCGGCACCGCGTTTGTACAACTCGATTTACGGCCGCAACAGTGCGTGATCCTTGGCTGAGCGCCGGATCGAGATCCGGCAATTCCGGAAGTCCGATCTTACGCGACTGCTTCAGATTGAGAACCTTTGCTTTCCATCGGAGGCTTGGGATCGTCAGTTGTTTCTCGAATACTTCGCACGCTATCCGAACCTTTTCCTGGTTGCCAAGTTTGGGCGCAGGATCGCCGGTTACGCGATTACGTGCGCAGGGCGGGAGCGCGCGGAGTTGGCTTCGATTGCGGTAGACCCGGCCTTCCGGGCACACGGCGTTGGGGCGGCGCTGATCGAGTACACAGCGGCCGAGTTACAGCGCCGGCAGGTGCGCCATTGGTGTTTGATGGTGCGGATCACGAATGAATCCGCCATCCGGTTTTATCGGAGATTCGGGTTCGTCCGCACCAGAACCGTTCGCGGCTATTACGAGGTGGGGGGCGATGCTTGGCGAATGAGCTGGAAGTTGCTCCGGGGATCATTGCCCACTAAGGGTGGCGGTAAGGAAATCCAGCGGTAGAGCGGAATTGTTCTCCATGGACGCGGGCGGGACGCTGGTTGCGGCGATTCGGGCCGTCAGGGGGCCCGCCGGCACGGGTGACGATCAGGTATCTATCCTGCCGGGCTCCTCCCAATTCGAAAAAACTGAGTTGACGGGCAGCATTTCAGCAAAAACTCCTCCTGGCCGCCTACTTGCCCGCAGGAGCGCCCGCCTCAGCTT
>JANYCV010000457.1 GCA_025360145.1 Acidobacteriaceae bacterium | reverse complement strand
GTCCATCACGCCGCAGGCTCCGGCCGTACCGGTAAGCGTACCGGTGATGAACAGGCAGCGTGCGTATCACAACAAGGTTCGCGAGATGGCGGCGGCGCAGGGCTTCACAGAGGTGCAGAACTATTCGTTTCTGAGCGAGCAAGCCGTCCGTGCATTCGACCTCGATCCGGCGGACCACATCCGCGTTGCCAATCCGATTGCGGAGAACCAGAGCCTGATGCGGATCAGCCTGATCCCCGGCGTTGCGAAGAATATTCAGGAAAATGCGAAGTACTTCGATGCCTTCCGGCTTTTCGAAATTGGCCGGGAGATTCACAAGCGCGATGAGGGTTTGCCCAACGAAATTACGCACTTTGCGGCAGCCGTGTATTCAAAGGAAGACACCACTGCAGGGCTCTTCGAACTGAAGCGTCTTGCGGAGTGCTTTGCATCGGGAGTGGAATTGCAACCGGCCCAGGCGCGCGCGTTTGAGCACCCCATGCGCACGGCGGATGTCCTGGTGGAGGGCAAGGTGATCGGACGTCTTTTCGAGTTGCACCCCAAAATCGTGGAGACCGGCAGGGCATCGATTCTTGACATCAATCTCGACCGGCTGGATGGCTTGCGCTCTACAGATCGCCGCTATCGGCCAGTCAACCGTTTTCCGTCGAGCACCTTCGATCTTTCGGTGATAGCTGAATCACGCGATCTGGCCGGGAATATTCAAGAGCAGTTGATGGCGCTGGCAGGAACCGGACTGGAGAACATCGAGTTCGTTCGCCAATATACCGGACCGCAGTTGCCGGACGGCAAAAAGAGCGTAACGTTCCGCATCACCATAGCGGCACCGGGGCGAACGCTTTCCTCCGCCGAAATCACCGAACTCCACCAGGGGATCCTCGATGGGATGCGCACACACGGCTACAATTTCCGGGCGTAGGCCCCTTGAAGCCGCTGCAGATCGCCCGGGCAACGCCGATTTTGTTTGGGGTTGTGAACTTTGAACGTTCGGCGCCACCCGGCCTGTCTATCTATTTCCTACGCCCTAGCTTGGCTTAACAGAAACTGTGGCTCGGCTGTTGCCCCACATAATCTCAAGTAGCCCCGCATTTGTGAGAGTAATCTTTAATGTCTCGGCAGCGGCCGGCAGTTTGGCGACTTTCATCGTCGTTCTGCCCAAATCTTTCGTATCGTCGTATACGGTTCCCCACTGGCCGGTCTGTTTGTTCACAATCAACTTCCATTCGTTCTCGCCGCCCATCACATAAAGAGTGTAGACGCCCTTGGGCACCGTAAGATCGCCAATTTTCAGGTCCGTATCGGTGGTCAATGTGGTGGCAGAATCGGCTCCCAAACGCCACACAGAGCCATTCGGAATGAGTCCGCCTTCCACTTTTCTTCCCCGTGACGAAGGCGCGTTGTACTCAATCGTAATCACTTTTCCGGCACCAGTGGTGAGGCTGGTGTCGGCCGGCGGGCTCAGTTTGTTCTGCGTCACTTTCCGGTTGCCGGTGGCCCCGGATAACAACATGACGGCGATAGCTCCAGCCGCAATACAAGAAATAATTTTCATGCGTTGATTCCTCTCGTAGGACAGATTAGCACGACGCCTACATGGTAAACTCAGCGCGGAAGAACACCATGCATCCTGCAAACTCATCGAGAAGGCAATTCACGCTGATCACCGGCGCCGCGCTGGCCGCAGCCCGCGTGCAAGCCGCCGAAATTACCGCGCGCCAAGTGATCGAACGAATTCAGAAAAACGTCGGCGTCCCATGGCGCACTGAAACCGTGGACACGTTCAAGGCGGGCAATCCGGACTCGCCCGTGAAAGGAATTGTGACCTCCTTTAGCGCCACCCTCGACGTGATGCAGCGTGGAGTGGCCTCCGGCAAGAATCTGTTCATCGTGCATGAACCGACTTTTTACAATCACCAGGACTCAACCAAAGATCTGGCCGGAGACCCCGTATATACGGCGAAGCAGAGTTACATCGACAAGAACGGATTGGTCGTATGGAGATTTCACGATCATTGGCACGCGCGGCGGCCCGACGGAATTTTCGCCGGGATGACGGAAGCGCTTGGCTGGGAGAAGTACATCGATGCCGGAAATCAGCGGTTGTTCGTAATGCCCGCGACTACGCTGGAGAATTTGGCGAAGGACATCCAAAAGCGACTGAAGATTCGCGCCATGCGGGTGATGGGCGATCCGCAATTGAAGGTCAGCAAGGTGGGAATGATCCCCGGATTTGGAGATGCGCGAGGCGTGATGCAGGCCATCGAGCGCCCGGATCTGGATGTGCTGATCATCGGCGAATCCCGCGAATGGGAGGGCGTGGAGTACATGCGCGACGCGCTAACCCTGGGGCAGAAGAAGGGACTTCTCATTCTGGGCCACGTGCCATCGGAAGAAAGCGGCATGAAGGAGTGCGCGCGATGGTTGAAGACGTTTGTGCCGGAAGTACCCATCGAGTTCATCCCGTCGGGCGAGCCGTTCTGGACGCCTACTGCTTAGCCAACGTGTAGAACTGATAGTTGTAAGTCCATTTGTGCGTATTGCCGGGCTCTACTGAGAATTCGATGTAGGGCTCAAGCGAAAACACCGTATGGATGGACCAGAAGACCATCTTCGAAAGAGGCTGGTCGCCGGTGATATGAACGCCGGCTCCGGCGCTGCGGTTCTCCATGCGGAAGTCGTAATCGGAGGCCGTCTTGCCGAACCCTTCGAATTCTTTGTAGGCGCGGTCACCCTTAACCAGTTGCTTAACGTACCCGATTTCACGGGTGCGTACTTCAGTTAATCCGTCTTGCGCGGGCTTCAACTCTCGCAGGTCAAACGGGAATTTCAGAATCGATTCGGGGCCTGTAGGCTTGCCGTCAATCACGAAGAAATTGTGGTTGTACTGCGCCGTGCGAAT
>JANYCV010000421.1 GCA_025360145.1 Acidobacteriaceae bacterium | reverse complement strand
CCCCGCCGCCAGGGCAATGAACAGCGGAGGTAGCCAGACTGCGGAAGGCGCGCTCAGAGCGTATCTGGCAATCAGGTGGAACGCAATACAGAACAAGGCCAATGTAGCGATGCAGGTCTCTTTCGACCAGAAGCTGCGTGAAGTATCCATCAGAAATTGAACTGATCGATATTCTGTTTGGTGAAAATGAAGGGCGCGCCAAGCATTACGTTATCTCCTCGAATCTCAATGCTTCCGAGCCGGCCGGCGGAAATGCTGGTGGAGCCTGGAGGCAAAGCGCCTTCCTGCATAGCCTTCGCCACATGCACGACCGAGTATCCCATGGTCCTGCGACTTCCACGGCACCTCCGATTCGATCACGCCCGCGGGTACGTATGGTTTGCCACATGTCCGGCAGCGACAGGCCCGTTACTTTGACTTCAGCGCGGCCGGATTGTTTCACCGCTTCGGTGGCGCCAGGCACTGTGGACGCGGCAAAGCGGCTACCTGGAACGAATCACGGCGGAACGGCGGGAGAGAACGCAGCGGCTGTTTCCAGCTACGCTTAACCATGGAACGCAAATGGAAGGGCGCGGTGATCGGGTGCGGTTTCTTCGGACGGATTCAAGCGGAAGCCTGGCAGCGGATGGACGATGTGGAGATCGTCGCAGCCTGCGATGCCGATATAGTCCGTGCCCGTGCCGTCGCGGCGCATGCTTATGAGTCCGTGGAGGAGTTGCTCCAGGAGGAAGCGCACCTCGACTTCGTCGACATTGCCACCCGGCCGGACTCGCACCTCGATTTGTTCCGATTGGCCTCGGCGCGCGCCATTCCCGCCATCTGCCAGAAGCCCATGGCGTCGTCGCTCGCCGAAGCCATCGAAATGGCCAGCCTCGCCGAGTCGTCCGGGACTCGATTGATGATGCACGAGAACTGGAGATGGCAGCCCTGGTTTCGCGCGGCGAAGGTGATGATTGACGCGGGGGCCATCGGTAAGCCGGTGGGATACTATTTCCGCACGCGCCAGCGCGACGGCCTCGGCCCGTGCCCGTATCCGAATCAGCCGTATTTCCGTGAGATGCCGCGGCTGTTGATCCATGAGACGCTGATCCATCACATGGATACGGCGCGGTTCCTGTTTGGGAACATCAAGTCGGTGTATGCGCACGCACGCCGGCACAACGCGATAATTCAGGGCGAGGACCGGGCGCTAGTGACGCTGGTCCACGAATCCGAAGTCGACGGAGTGATAGATGGTCATCGTTTCCTGAACCCCGAGCCCGCGGGCCCGGCAATGGGCGATGCATGGCTTGACGGCGAGGACGCGGCGCTGCACATCAACGCGGCGGGGGACCTCAGCATGAAAGGTGAACAGGTTTGGAAAGCTCCTCCCGCCGAAGGCTACAAAGGCGACAGCGTCTTCGCGGTGCAGAGGCACTTCATCGACTGCCTTGCATCCGGGGCAGCCTTTGAGACCGGCGCGCGCGAATACCTGGCTTCGTTCGCAGCCAGCGAAGCGGCCTATCTCAGCATCGCGGAGCACCGCGAAATCGCAATGTCCGAACTACTGCCCAAATAGGCGCGAGGCCGTGCCCCATAGAACTTCGCGCTTCTGATCGTCCGTGACGGGAAGCCCGATGATTTTTGAGATCTCGGCGTCCACGCTCTCCGGCAAATCCGACCCGATCATCAAACGCGACGCGGGAACGTGCGTCATCACTTCCAGAACGAGATGCGGCATCAGGCTCGACAATTCGAGATAGATATTCGGACAGACACCCGCCGCAACGATCGCTTCCAGCGCGTACACACTGCCGCCGGAATGCGCCAGGACAATGGG
The DNA here is from genome assembly GCA_025360145.1 of Acidobacteriaceae bacterium. Taxonomy (GTDB): domain Bacteria; phylum Acidobacteriota; class Terriglobia; order Bryobacterales; family Bryobacteraceae; genus JANXXV01. The sequence goes on along the minus strand of JANYCV010000421.1, from coordinate 5,256 downwards.
TAGATCGGGAAACCGCCGTGCCGGAGCGATCAGCAGGGAAGGCAAGGCGAACGGCGCGCCTGTTCCGGTGTGCCAGATCACCGGAATTTTGTGCTCGCAGGCCGCCTCGAACAGGAAGTCGCTGCGGGCCGAAATCGGATTCAGCGCCTGATACTGGGGTTGCAGCTTGATTCCGCAAAAGCCCAACTCTTGCACGCAGCGGCGCACTTCATCCAGAAATTCCTGCCGGGGCAGGAACGGATTCAGACACACAGCGCCCGCGAAGCGGCCCGGATACGCGCGCACGGCTGCTGCAATCACGTCGTGCTGCTTGCGGTAATCTTCGACTACCGGGAACGGAATCAGTAGAGAACGGTCAATTCCGGAGCCGGCCATCTGCGCCAGCATTCGATCCGCGGAACAACTGCGTCCACTGTGCCGTGCTTCGCCGAGATGCGTGTGCGCGTCGAAGATCGCGAAGCCGTCTTTCATAGCGCCGCGATGACAAGCCGGCCCATTTCGTGCGTGGTCACCGAGCCACCGATATCGCGCGTCGCCTTGGCGGGATCGCCGCAAACCTTCTCCACGGCCCGCCGGATGAGTTCGGCGCCGCGTAGGGTCTGCTCGCTGCCGAGCCACTCCAGCATCATCGCGACCGAAAGAATCGTCGCGATGGGATTCGCAATGCCCTTCCCCGCGATATCCGGCGCCGAACCGTGCGAGGGTTGAAACACCGCGTGGCGGTCGCCGATGTCGGCGGATGGAGCCATGCCCATGCCGCCCACCAAACCAGCGGCGAGATCGGAAATAATATCGCCGAACATATTCTCGGTCACGATCACATCGAAGTCGGCGGGCCGTTGGACCAGGAACAGCGACGCCGCGTCCACGTAGACCCGTTCGGTTCGGACGTCGGGGAACTCAAGGCTGATCTCGTCGAAGATCGAGCGGAAGTAGGCCATTGAGGGCAGCACGTTCGCCTTGTCTACCAGCGTTACCAGTTTGCGGCGGCGCTCCGCATGGCGGAAGGCCGCGCGGAATAGCCGCTCCGACCCTTTGCGCGTCACCAGCATGGTATCCCGCACTTCAGTCGCGTCCTTTGCGTAGACTTCTTTACGCGATGCGAAAAGCCCTTCGGTGTTCTCGCGATAAATCACGAAGTCGATTCCCTTCGAACGTTGCGGCTTCAGCGGGGAATGCTCCGCGTTGTAGAGCAGGATGGGCCGCACGCCGGCGTAGAGATCCAACTCTTCGCGGATGTCGATCTGCGGCGCCATCTCGGTGCCTGTGGGCCAGCGGACGCTTGGGATTCCCATTGCGCCCAGAAGAATGGCATCGCACTCGCGGCACGCCTGCAAAGTGGCTGCGGGCAGCGGGTCGCCATTCTTCAAATACTCGCCCGCGCCGGCGGGTTGTTCCGTTAGCTCAAAGCGCACGTCCGTCAGGCGCGACTCCACTGCGCGGAGCACGTCCACACCTTCGCAAACCACATCGGGTCCAATTCCGTCGCCCGGCAAAACCACAATCTGAAATATTTTCATCGGCATGTTATTATACTCAGCCGGTTTGCACTTTCGCTAAGACGGCCTCGTTGAATGCAACACTGGGGCCGGGACGCTCCGGCACTCGCGCGTATCCAGGGGTCCATTCGAAGGTCTCTTTCAACAGCGCGTTGCCGAACGGTGCGGTGCCGGTGCTGACATCCAGCGGCCAAACAACGCGACGGTTGTCTCTGGCGGTGAGACACCGGCATCCTGCGAGTTCGACGGCGCCGGGATCGCGCCGTACTGCGGGATCCACTACCTCCACCTCTACTTCCGCGATACCCGCTTCACAGAGGCGCACATAGACTGCATCGTCGAGACGACGCTCTCCGCGGACGCGACCGCAAGCACGAGCGCGCAGGACATTCCGGTCGTTCGCACGACGGGAATCGGAGTGGGCGCAGACGTTCAATGCGATTGCGACGGGGAACCACCTGCCCGGTGAGAGCATCCGTCGCGTCGCCAGACTCGTGGGCCGGCCTGACGATTGAGATTCAGAGGTGAGAAGCTTACGAGACCTTCTTCAGTCCGGCTCGGATGACTCGCTTCAAGACGGTTTGGTACCCGATTCCTTCCTTGGCTGCGATCTGTTGAGCCTGTTCGAGGTCCGCAACGGGTAGCCGGATGGAAATGGCCTTCGTCACGTTTCCCTTGGCCTTCTCGACCAGCTCGGCAAGTACCTTTGCGTGGGTCAACGGAATGGTCGAGCCTTCCGAGCGCAGGATGGTGCCTCGCTTGAGGGCACGCTCGAATTCCCGTTGCGTTTGCCGGCGTCCTTCCTGGCTGACATACCAAGCAGCCTCTGGCGGCGCGGACTCCAATTCAGCCTTCAATTTCCGGGGCATAAACTCTCCTTTCGGCTTGATTCATCGCGTACGCCGTCACCGTCCGAAACCTCTTGCGCCGGACGGTGAACACCACCACGAGATAACGTCCGGATGCCGTCCGTCCGCACAGTTTCCAACGCTTTTCGCTTCCTCCCGGCGTAGCCGGAATGATGACGTGGCGGCGTCGTACCGTCTCCTCGACTTCTTCGGGCGACACGCCGTGGAGGGCGATATGGCCGACATTGCGCACATCCCACTCGAAACCGGGAAGATGATCCAACACGCCACTAGTATATACAGATCGCGTATATACGCGCAAGAATCCTCCGGCCCTCTAATGTCTTCGACGCTCCTTCAACTTTTCGACCCGCGCCGGAACTTCCACTTGCAGGCGTTCACTGGGCGCGGCGCGACGGGCATCTCGATCACCGGGATTTTCCAGGCTCCGGACGACTTCGCGGTGCTGGGCTTCCGTAACGCATACGACGACTGCAAGCCTCCCCTTATGAAGCCCATGCCGCGGACGGATCTCTCCGGCCTGAAACTGGAGTTCGATATCGACTACGACCACGCGCTTGACGGCGCGGGCGGTCCGAACGACCTGTACAAGGTACGCTTGCTTAACCACTTGCGCAACCACGCGACGGTTGTCTCCGGCGGCGTTCCGTCCTTCGGCGTACGGATCACGAAGGCGTCCACCTTGGTGATCTTGAGCGGACTTGTCCCGGTTCGGACCCGCTGCGCAGGCGCGGATAGCGGAGCGAGGGTGGCTTTCAGTTTCAGCAGGCCTCGTCGATTCATGACTGTGTCCTTGGGGTTGAAATGCCGATCGGCCCACTTACCAGATGCAGGAACCCCATGATTACGAAGATCCCTGTGCAGGAATACAGTCCGACCACCTGGGTGTCAGTCTCCCACCTCGATCAGGATCTTGGTGAAGTCTTGCGGCCTGTCGCTCCACTCGCGGAGGGCGTCCCCGGCGCCGGCGAGAGCGGTAGTTTTCGAGATGATTTTCTCTACCGGGAAGCGCTTCTGCTGGAGCATCGCGATCACCGTTGGAAACTCGTCGAGCGCATTCCGGGAGCCCAGGATGTCGAGTTCCTTTTGGACGAAGAGCTTGGTTTCGTAGGTGACCGGATCCTTCGCATAGCCGACATAAACTACACGGCCGGTGAAGGCCACTTCTTCAATGGCAAGGCGGAAGGTATCGGGGAGTCCGATGGCTTCCACTACTACGTCCGGGCCCAGGCCGTTGGTGAGTGCCGCCAGTTCGTCATGCAGGTTTTGGCGCTTCGAGTGGATGGTGTGCGTCGCGCCGGCTTGTTGGGCGATGGCCAGCTTTTCGTCATCGACATCGGCCGCGATGACCTTTGCGCCTGCGAAGGAGGAGGCGGAGATGGCTCCCAGGCCGACGGCGCCGCAGCCTAGCACCAGTACGATATCGGTGTTGGTGACGCGCCCGCGCGCGGCGGCGTGGAAACCCACTGAGAGCGGCTCCACCAGCGATAGTTCACGCAGGGACAGGCCCTCGGCAACGTAGAGTTTCTGCCAGGGGACCAGGAAAAATTCGGCCATGCCGCCGTCACGCTGGACGCCGAGGGTCTGGTTAGACATGCACGCGTTCACGCGGCCGCGCAGGCAGGAGGCGCAGGTGCCGCAACTGGTGTAGGGGGAGACGGTCACGTCCATACCGGCGTGGAACCGCGGCGGGACACCGGGGCCGGCTTCCTGAATGGTGGCGGCTATTTCGTGGCCGGGAATGCGCGGATAGGTGACCATCGGGTTCTTGCCGCGAAAGGTATTCAAGTCTGACCCGCACATTCCCACAATGCGTGTGCGGAGCAAGACCTGGCCCGCGGATACGGGTGGGACGGGGATCTGGCCGAGCGTTGTTTCGCCCGGTCCGGTGATGAAGAGTGCCTGCATGTTGAAAGCATCATACCTTGGATTGGACGCGACTCCGGTGCGGACGGAATTTGTCTGGAATAATGGGAGTGTTATGCACATCCACAAGCTGCTTCTCTTTGTTCTGGTCACGGCCGCAACGGTTAGTTTGGTTCACGCTCAACCGCCTGGGGCCGGTGCGCCTGGGGCCACTAAGAAAGATAAAGAAAAATTGTTCGGGGGGAAATTACCTGGCGAGGAAGACCCGAACGGCAGAAATTTGCTAGGTGCGGTTACGAACGAAGCTGGCGAGTTTGTGGAAGGCGCAGTGGTGTCGCTTAAGAATCTGAAGAGCGGGAGCGAACGATCTTTCATTACGAAGAAGGACGGGGTTTACCGGTTTGACAGCCTCCGGATGGACGTCGATTACGAGATGATGGCGAAGTTTAAGGGCGCCGTAAGCGAGACGAAGAAACTGAGCGTATATGACAGCCGAAAACATGCAGTGCGGAATTTTGTGATTCCGAATAAAGCGGAAAAGCCGGTGAAGTGACGGGCGGTCGGCATACCTCGATCGGTGCCTCGCTGGTTCAGTACCAATCGCGCTCCGATTCGTTTTACGAAACGCAGCGAAACCCATTTGCCGGCAGTTTGTTTTGTTTCTGGATGCGTCAGAAACGTCCGCGGGTGATCTCCGCTACGGGCAGCTTGCCAAGTGAGTGATACAGGGCCAGTTCGGTAACCCGGAAGGTCCAAAACCTGTTGGATTTTCTGATAGTAAGTTTTATTTACGATGAGTTCGCGGTGCCCGGTCGTGAAGTTTACACGTTCCGCAATGGATGTAGGGAACGTCGGATGGGACATTAAGAGCCGAGGTCGAATGGTATCGCGCCGGTCCATCCGGTAGCGCCGGTCCATCCAATTGACGGCCCGGTCGTCAGCCCGGTTGACGAGGCGTGGAGGTGATTGTTTGTTCCGCGGACACGATCAAACGCCAGTGCGCGGGCTCCGGTAGCGCGGCA
>JANYCV010000411.1 GCA_025360145.1 Acidobacteriaceae bacterium | reverse complement strand
ATTTTCCGCCCCATTTTTGGATGGAACGCCAGCCGCAGTACGTCGTGTGCGGCACTGCGCGGGCCGTCGAACAGGCCCGCCAGTTGGGTCTCCGGGATTCCCACATCCTGCGGACTTCTGGAATGGTATTGCATCCGAGGTTTTATGATCGCCCTCAGATAGAGCTCGCCGCGGAAAGAGCGCGGCTGGGATTGAAGCCGGACCTTCCCACCGGGCTTGTACTTTTTGGCGGCGAAGGCTCCATGGACATTGTCAAAATCGTTCGGGCGTTAAATGATTCGACGGTTCCGCTGCAATTGATCGTACTCTGCGGCCGGCAACAGAGAGCCGCTGAGGCGATTTGTTCGATGACAAAGAATATCCCGATTTTCGTCGAAGGCTTCACCAGGGAAGTCCCGCATTACATGAGGCTGGCGGATTTCTTTATCGGCAAGCCGGGCCCGGGGTGCATCAGCGAAGCGCTGGCGATGGGGCTTCCCGTTATAGTTGAACGAAATGCCTGGACGTTGGCTCAAGAGCGGTACAACACGGAATGGATCACGGAACAACAGGTGGGCATCGTCGTAAAAGATTTTGGGCTTGTCGGCGAGGCGGTGCGGGAATTGCTCGCCGCAGGCAAACTCGATCGCTTCCGGTCGAAAGTCGCCAAAACCAGCAACTTCGCCGTCTTCGAAGTGCCTTCTCTGCTGGAAGCCATTCTCGAACAACACGCAATGGGGGAGAAATTCATGGCACGGCGTCAGGTGATACAGACCCGCGGCAGAGCCTCGCGGGTCGTTATTTCATAGCCGGATCCAGCTCCTGTTGTACCGTCCTGGTTCTCATCGCCAATCGGTTAGCCGCCTGTCTGCGTATCCACCAGATCTGAATGCCTGAGCCCGCCAGGAATGCCGGCGTTAGTCCGAGCAAGCCCCAGGCAATCTTCACGGGCCACCCGCCCAACTCCACTTTGTGAATCGCGTTGGCATATTCCACCAGCGAAGGCGCCCGGCCGTTTCACGGAGACAACCTCCGCCGAAGCCACGACTACCGTGCTTGCCCCTTTGGGGCGAACGTCGCCGGGACTCAAGAGTGCCGCGCCCATGACCCCGGTCGCAGCGCGCCCTGTCGTTCCAACACCCACGCAAGCCACGCCAACGGCTGTTTCACGTAAAGAACTTTCCCGGATTCCGGATCCGCGAAAATATCCACACGCTGCTTATCGCTCTTTGATGCCTGAATCCGCAGCAGGCCGCCTGGTGCTTGTGGAAACAGAATGCGGCTGATCTGTGCCTCCGGACACTCAGCGGCGACCTGGCGTTCAATCTCACTCCACTCGGGCGGAGCAGGCACTTGAAAGCCTCCAATGTCCGTTCTGAATAGGATCAAGGCTCCGGAGAGCGCCATCGCCAGGATGAAAACTCCTGCCACCAGGCCCACCCAGAGATGAGCCGCGCGGAATATCTTCCGCATGTTAAAGCCGCCACTATCTACTTACTACCAAGACTCCAAACGTTCCTGGCTTCACCGTTCTCCGCGGACGCTTCGACGGGTCGGTCGCAGGGGTCTCCACAAATTCAGCCGCCGGCAGATAGATCTTCTTTTTCTTCGCATCGAAGGCCATCGTCTTGGCGCTAACCTGCGTCTTGATTGATCCGGCATCTTCGTATTGGTCAGCGGACCTCTCGTGAAAAACGCTGATTAAACCATCGCCACCGCAGGAAAAGAAAATAAGCCTCGCGGCAGTATCGAAGCTGGCGAAGTCCACGCCTTTGCCGATTGGGAAACTACCAACTACTTTGCCCGTATCAGCATCCATTACGACCATCTTCGGTTCTGCGCGCGTGCCGATAAACAGCCGGTTTGTCTTCGCATCGTAAGCGAGCCCGGTGGGAGTCTTCGCAACACCAATCGGGAAGCGCTTCCGCACGGCTAGCGTATTCGCGTCGAATGAAACCACTTCGGCAGTGTCTTCCAGATTGACGTAGATCAATCCGTCCGCGCCGATCACTGCTTGTTCGCCATCGCCTTTCACTTTGACCGTGCCGGCGACTTCACCAGTAGCGGCATCGATCGCAGTAATATCGTGCGATCCATGATTGTTGGTGAATATGCGTTTGGCGCCGGGATGATAATAAATTCCATCCGGCCCTTTGCCGACGTCAATTTTCTTGATCAGCTTCAGCGTCTTCGTGTCGAACACAGAGACTTTGTCTTCCCTGCCATTGCTGGTGAAGCCGCGGTTCATTCCAGTGGCAATGGCGATTCCATGAACACCCGGCGTATCGGCGATAATGCCAACGGGGTTGCCTTTATCGACATCGAGCACTTCCACCTGAGTGCCGTGCGAGACATAGAGCCGGCGCGAACTCTCGTCAAGCGTTACATAGTCCCAACCTTCCGTTCCGGCGATTGGATACCGGCCGGTTACTTTGTAACCGGTTTCAGCCTGCAAGGCGGTAGTTCCGGCAAGGCATGCGAAGAGTAAGATTGTAGGTTTCATGTTGTTTTCACTCGTTGATGCTAAAACGTCAGGCGCAAATAAACTTGTACCTGCCTGGGCGTACCCGCGCCCACGGGAGCAGTGTTGACCGGCGATGTAATGCGACCAAAGTTAGAGGTCGAGCTGAAGTTCACCGCCGGCCCACCGAGTTGCGAATGGTTCATAATATTGAAG